>DATFZP010000190.1:0-3395 GCA_035314405.1 Solirubrobacteraceae bacterium
ACCGCCATCCCCAGAAAGCCCCCCGCCCCGGCCTTCTCGAGCACCTCCCGGGGGATTATCCCCGCCCGCTCCCATTCCCCGTAGCGGCCCTCCTCGCCCACGACCTCCCGCTCCAGAAACGTGCGAAAGCTCGCTCGAAAATCCTCGTGAACGTCCTCGAACAGCGTCCTCCTCATCGCAGCAGACACCCTATCGGCCGCGGGTCGAGCATCCGATGGGGAGGAGTGCGATGCGCTCACGTCGAACAGAACCGCCGATGAAGCGCGCTGCGATCCACACGACCGAAGCGCCGCGGGCGAACGGGACCCGCGAGCACCAGAGCCTGTCGAAGTACATCCAGGCGCGCTTCGACGAATGCTCCCGCTCCCAGAAGGACGTCGCCCAGTACATCGTCGACCATCTCGACGAGGCCGCCTTCCAGACCGCCGAGGAGCTCGCCCGGCGGGCGAACACCTCGAGCTCCACGGTCGTGCGCTTCTCCCAGGCGCTCGGCTTCGAGGGATTCCCCGAGCTGCAGGCGGCGGCCCGCGAGGAATACCGTCGCGTCAACGCGAAGGCCGCCACCCAGAACGGCACATCGAGCTCGACCCCGCTGTTCTCACTGGACCAGAACGAGTTCGAGGCGGCCCTCACGGCCGACCACCTCAACGTCGAGGACACCGCTCGGAAGGTCTCCCGCAGCTCGGTCGAAGCGCTCATCCAGGCGATCGTCGCGGCCGACAAGGTGCTCGTGGCCGGCACCGACCAGATGGCCTTCTTCGCCAGCTACATGCGTCATCTGCTGATGCTCCTCGACCTCCGCGTCGACGTCGTCGCGAGCCCCTCCCAGGAGGCCCTCTCGAGGCTCGGGCGGATCGACGCCGAGACGCTCGTGATCGGGCTCTCCGCAGGCCGCCCCCATCCGCTCGTCGTCCGCGCGATGAAGCTCGCCCGCCATCGCCAGGCCCACACCGCGGCGATCACCGACGCGACCCTCTCGGAGGTCGCCAAGCTCGCCGAGATCAAGCTCTACTACTCCTCCAACAGCCCCGCCTACGTCCGCTCACACGCCGCCCTGCTGAGCATCATCCAGGCGCTCGCCTACGGCGTCTACGCCCAGGACACCGCCCAGTACGACGATCGCATCAAGGCGTTCCGCCTGAAGTAGCCGGCGGGCGGGCCGGCGTGGAGGCTAGGCCGCCACGCCCCGCGAGCGCTCGACGAGCGTCGCGAGCTGCGAGCGGGAGCTGATCTCGAGCGCCCGGAAGATCCTCGTCAGGTGGTTCTCCACGGTCTTGATGCTGATCGACAGCTCGTCCGCGATCTCACGGTTGGTGTGGCCCTCGTGCACAAGGCGGGCGATCGTCAGCTCTCTGCGGCTCAGCGCGTCGAGGCCCGCCCCCACCGGAGCGGGGCCTCGTGGGGCCACCGCGTGGACGCCCAGCCGGCGGAGCTCCCTCGCGGCCTGGTCGCGGTAGCGCCACGCACGGTGGGCGGCGAACATCCCCTCCGCCCTGCGCAGCTCCCGCACCGCCTCCTCCGCGTCCCCCGCCTGATGCAGGGCCGCCCCCTGGAGCAGCCGCGAGCGGGCCGCCTGCAGCGGCTGGCCGGCTCGCTCGGCTTCCTCCGCCGACAGCCTCGCCGTGTCGGCCGCCGCCGTGAACGCGCCCTCACCCCGCAGCAGTCTCGCCTGCGCCCGTTGGGCCTCGGCGCGGGGGCCGGGCAGCCCGATCCGATCGGCCAGCTCGGTGCCCTGCTCGGCCCATCTCGCAGCCGCGGCGGGGAGGCCGAGTTCCAGCTCCGCCCGGCTCAGCAGCTCGTATGCGTGCACGGCGTAGAAGGGGAACGGAGGCAGCCGGGGGGTGCTCTCCCCGGCGAACAGCTCCCGTCGAAATCGCTCCGGTTCCCCCGCCTCGAGCCACGCCTCGGCGAGGTACAGGGTGGCCACACTCGACCACGCGCTACGGCTCTGGAGCCCCGCTTCTACCGCTTTGCGCCCGAACCGGGCCGCCGAGGAGGGGGTGCCCCCCTCGATCTCCACCATGCACCGGACCGTCAGCGCCCACGTCAGGAACAGCTGGTTGGCCGACAGCAGGGAGGTGTCGATCGCCGTCTCGGCCTGCTCGCTGGCCGCCGTCAGCCGGCCGAGCGCGAGGTTGCTCATCGCTCCCACCACGAGCATCGCCGCCGACAGGTGCTCCTGCCCGGTCGTGCGCGAGACCGCCAGCGCCCGCATCATGTGGCGCTCCGCCGCATCGCAGCGCCCGACACAGTACTCCGACCACCCGAGCAGGCAGATCGACTGCAGCCGCGAGGCCCACTCGCCGTCGGAGAGCCGGTCGGCGATCGCCGTCGCCCGTGCCACCGAGTCCTCCGCCGCCTTCGTGTCGCCGAGCCCGTAGTCGGCGAGCGCCAGCGCGGCGCCCACCCCCGCCCGCAGCATCGGCGTGGCCTCCCCGGCGTCGAGGGCACGCTGGGCCCAGTAGCGCATGCCCTCCCAGTCGGCGCTGAAGAAGCACCCGTCGGCGATTTCGAGCTTCAGCTCGGCCGCCTCCGGGGCCTCGTCGTCGAGCCCCGGCAGCGCCCCCAGGAGCAGGCCCTGGGCCTGGTCGTGGTTGCCCAGGAGGTGCTCCACGAGCGCGGCCGCCGCCACGGCGCTGCTGCGAAGCGCCGTCGCCGGCTGCAGCTCGAGCACTTCCTGGAAGGCATCCCTGCTCGCTTCGAGGTCTCCCGCCGACCCCAGGGACACGGCGGTCGCGAGCGTGAGGTTGAGCCGCTCCTCGGGCGGGTGGCGCTCGGGGAGCAGCCGCAGGGCGGCGCGGAACCAGGAGGCGGCGGTGGCCGGGGCCCTGGCGGCCGACGAGTAGCCGGCGTCCGTCAGCACGGCGATCGCGTCGAGGTCGCCGAAGCTGGCGGAGCGCTCGACGTGGCGGGCCCGGGCGGCGGCGGGTGCGCCCCGCTCGCTCAGCACCGCGGCCGCGCGGGCGTGGGCGCTGCGCCGCCATCCCCCCTTGGCGGACTCGTAAACGGCACGCCTCACGATCGCGTGGCGGAAGGAGAACCTCCCCGTGGGCGCCGCCACCTGCACGAGGTCGCGATCGACGAGCTCGTCCAGGGCCGTGAGCGCCTGCTCTTCGTCCATGTCCACGATCTCACCCGCGATCTCCGGTTCGAACGGGTCGCCCACGACCGCCGCCGCCTGGGCGAGCTCCCGGGCGCCCGCCGACAGCCGGCCGAACTCGTCGGCTATCACCGCCGTGACGGCGGGGGGGACCGGATCGCCCTCCCCTCCGGTCGGGGCGGCCGGACTCTCGCCCCCTCCCTGGAACCACCGCACCAGCTCCTCGAGGTAGAAGGGGTTGCCCCCGCTGTCCCGGTACAGGCGCTCGGCGATCGCCGTGGGGAGATTCGGGGGG
>DATFZP010000191.1:0-3907 GCA_035314405.1 Solirubrobacteraceae bacterium
CTCCCCATCCGCGCCCCCCCGCCCGCTGTCCGTTCTGCGGGACCCCGACCGTGAAGCCGAGCGAAGGGGTATTCACGAAGTGCCCCAACCGCGACTGTCCCGCCCGCGCCTGGCAGCTGCTCAAGCACTTCGTCTCGCGGGGGGCGATGGACATCGAGGGACTCGGGGAGAAGCAGGTGGCCCTGCTCCAGGAGCGCGGGCTGATCAGGACCGCGGCCGACCTCTACCGCCTGACCGAGGGCCAGCTGCTCGAGCTCGAGGGCTTCGGGGAGGTGTCGGCGAGGAACCTGCTGGCGGCGATCGAGGCCTCCAAGGAGCGCCCCTACGCACGTGTGCTGTTCGCCCTCGGGATCGAGGAGGTCGGGGAAGTCACCGCCCGCGCCCTTGCCCAGGGGTTCCCCGACATCGACGCCCTCCTCGCCGCGTCGGTGTCGGACATCGAGGAGATCCCCGGGATCGGCGAGAAGATGGCCGAGTCGATCCGCTCCCAGCTCGACGATGGGCGCATGCGCCGCCTGATCGACGAGCTGAGGAAGGAGGGGCTGCGCTTCCACGAAGACCTCTCCCCCCCGTCGCAGGGGCCGCTGGCCGGCAAGGTGCTCGTGCTCACCGGGACCCTCCCCGATTGGTCTCGGGAGGCGGCGACGGAGCGGATCGTCGCGGCCGGCGGGAAGGTCACCGGGTCGGTCTCCAAGCGGACCGACTACCTCGTCGCGGGGGAGAGCCCCGGATCGAAGATCGAGAAGGCCGAGCGGCTGGGTGTCAGCGTCATCGACGAGGCCGGCCTGCGCGAGCTGCTCGGGCGCTAGCGGCTCCGGTATTGGGCGCCGCCGCCACGGGCGCCCCCGCCTGCAGGGGCGCTGCCGTCAGGCCGTCGCTCGAGTCGGCGAGGGTGATCGCCACGTGGTCCTGGACTGTGTGGGCGAATTCGATCGAGACGCCGTCGGTGAAGACGGCGAACACGAGCAGGTGGCCGTTCGCGGCCCGGCAGTAGCCCGCGAGGTTGGACACCCCGGTGAGCGTGCCGGTCTTCGCCTGGCAACGTCCCGCGGCCCCCGTGCCGCGCATGCGCAGGGCGAGCGTTCCGCTCCTGCCCGCCACCGCGAGGCGTTCCCGAAGCACGGTGCCGAGGGGGGTGCCGGCCAGGGCGATCAAGAGGTCGGCGACCTGCTGGGGTGAGGTGTGGTCGACTTCGGACAGGCCGGAGCCGTCCACGATCTGGGGGTGCAGGCCGAATACGGAGGCGATCGTCTTCCTCACGACAGTCGCCCCCGCCGCGGTGGTGCCACCGCCGCCGAAGCGCCGGCCGAGGTCCTTGATGAGGGTCTCGGCGAAGAAGTTGTCCGAGGGAGGGAGCATCAGGCCGAGCAGTTCGGCGAGCGTGGGGGACTGCACCTGCGCCAGCTGCGTGGCCCCAACCGGGGTCTGGGCGGCGCCGGTGGGACCGTGGATGCTCACGCCGTCGGCCCTCAGGGAGGCCCACAGCTGCCGCGCCGCATATGCGGCGGGGGCGTGAGGACCGCCTTCGCTGCCGCTTTCCCCCCGGTTGAAGGCCAGCCCGCTGAGGGTCCCTTCGAGGTAGGGGTCGGGGGCATAGCCGCTCGAGGGCTCCCCCCGGAGCGAGTCCAGGTAGGACTCATCGCCCTCGATCGCCCCCGTGACGCGGTGGATCCCGTCGACCTTCACGAGCTGTTCGCTCACCCGCGAGACGCTCGCCCCGACACCGCCGTAGTTCGACCTGATGAAGGACGTGCTCCCGAACGTCGGATCGCCGCCTCCCCTCAGGTACAGGCTCCCTTCCCAGACGCCTCCCGGGGCGAGGTGCCCGACTCCGAGCACCGTGGTGCTGAGGCGGGCCCCCGACCCCATCAGCTCGAGGGCGGTGGTGGCGGTGTAGAGCTTCTCGACGGAGGCGGGCGGCCGTGCCACGGTGGCCCGCTCGGAGAAGAGCGTCTGCCGGGCGGTGAGGTCGTAGGCATACGCCCCGTCGTAGGGCCCCGCGATCGACATCTGCCTGCCGAGATCGGCCTGCAGGGCTGCCAGACCGCCTGCCGAGGCGGACGCGGGCACGCCCCCGGCGAGGGCGAGCAGAAGCCCGCCGAGCACGGTTATCCGCCTTGCGGGGAGGTCCAGGCGCACGAGCACCGTAGAATGTCGTTGTATGGGCAAGGTTGTCAAGCTGGAACCGGCTCTGAAGGCCAAGGCCGCGTCCAAGACGCGAACAGCCCGCCTGGCCCCCCGGGGAGTCGGACAACCCGCCTCGATCGAGCGCAGACGCAGGCCCCGACGCGACAAGACCGCCCTCGTCCTCGGCGGCGGGGGCTTCACGGGCGGGGTCTATGAGATCGGCGCGCTGCGGGCGCTGGACCTGCTCGCCGTGAACCGCACGGTCACCAACTTCGACGTCTACGTCGGCACCTCGGCGGGGGCGTTCATCGCCGCCCTGTGCGCCAACGGGGTCACCCCCGAGGAGATGATGAGGGTCGTCACCGGCCAGGGCAAGGCGACCTTCAAAGACATCGACATCGGCGATCTGCTGCGCCCCAACCTGGTGGAGTTCGTCCGTACCGGAGTCCTGCTGCCGCTGCGGGCGATCGCCCTCGCCCGCCAGCTCCTCTCCCAGCCCGGGGGGACCTCGCTGATGGACGTCGTCATCGGGCTGGCCGACGGCCTACCGTCGGGCATGTACACAGGGGCGGGCATCGAGCGCTACCTGCACGAGGTGCTGAGCGAGCCGGGACGCACCGACGACTTCGGAGAGCTGAGCTGCGAGCTCTACCTGACGGCGACCGACCTCGACACCTGCGAGCGAGTCGTGATGGGAGCCGAGGGCTCCGAGGACGTGCCGATCTCCACGGCCGTCCGAGCCTCCGGGGCGCTGCCGATGGTCTACACGCCTGTCAGGATCAACGATCGCGAGCTGATCGACGGGGGGATGGTCTCGACCACCAACCTCGACATCGCGGTAGAGGCGGGGGCCAAGCTGATCGTGGTGATCAACCCGATCGTCCCGTTCATCAACGACTTCTCCGCCACCGTGAAGACGGTCCGGGGGACCCGCAAGCGGAGGGTCTCCGACATGGGGTTCGCCCAGATCGGCTATCAGGCCTTCAAGCTCGTCGCCCACCAGCGCCTCCACGAACTCGCGAAGACGTGGGAGCAGCGCTATCCGGGGGTGGACATCGTGCTGATCGAGCCGGAGTCCAACGACGAACTGATGTTCCAGACCTCGATGATGAGCTTCACCTCTCGCGTGGAGATCGCCCGTCACGGCTTCGAGTCCGTGACCAAGCAACTCGCCGGCGAGTACGGCCGCTACAAAGAAGTCGCCGAGCGCCACGGGATCGACATCTCCGCCAAGAGGGTGCGCCGGGTGGTCGAGCACTTCGACGAGGAGGCCGGGGGGGTCAGCGCCTGGCGGAAGATCCTGGAGGGGACCACCGGTGCCCTTCTGCGCCAGGCGGGAACGGCAGGCTAGAGGGCTTTATCGACGGCGTCGAGCAGGCGATCGGACGCCCAGCGGGAGCGCAGGGAGATGCGCACGTGACGGTCCTCCCCGAGGGCCTCTCCCGTGGCCACCAGAACGCCCGCCCGGGCCAGACGCGCAGCGAGCTCCCCCCCTGCGAGCGCCGGGTGGGCAGTCCACACGAAGTTCGCCTGGCTGTCGCTCACGTCGAACCCCCGCTCGCGGAGGGCGTCGATCACGGAGGGGCGCTCCTCGCCGATCGTCCGCACGCGCCTGGCGATGATCTCAGAGCAGCTGCGCAGCGCCTCCAGCGCACCGGCCTGGGAGACCTCCGAGACCCCGAGGTCGGGCTCGAGCTCGGCGAGCAACTCGGCGGAGCCGGGTCCCCCGATCGTGTAGCCGATGCGCAGGCCGGCCAGCCCCCAGGCCTTCGAGAAGCTG
>DATFZP010000192.1:0-4316 GCA_035314405.1 Solirubrobacteraceae bacterium
CGGGCATCTCTTCCTCAGCCGCGCCACAGGCGTACGTCTCACGCCGACCGTGGCGATCCTCGAGCGCGAGCGACGGATCGTGGCGCCGGGTGGCCGGAGCAGGACGTGCGCCCCCGACGTGATCGAGCTCGACCGGCTCGACCCCTCCCGGCTCGAGAGGGAGGCGCTCGCGGCCGGCCTGAGCCCGGCGGGGAGAGCCGAGATCCCGGCGACCGAGGAGCACGTGGGCAGCGCGGTGGTGATCCTCCGTGCCTGATCTGCCGCGGCGAGCGCTGAGGGTGTGCGCGCTGTATCCCGACCTCATGAACATCTACGCCGACCGGGGCAACCTGCTCGTCCTGCAGCGGCGATGCGAGTGGCGAGGCATCGGCTTTCAGCAGACCGCGAGCGGGCTCGGCGAGCAGCTCGACGGGGAGGCTCACGATCTCTTCTACCTGGGCGGCGGCCAGGACCGTGACCAGCGGCTGGTCGCGGCGGATCTCCTGGCCGGCAAGCGCGATGCGCTGCACGCCGCAGCCGGCCGGGGGGCGGTGATCCTCGGCGTCTGCGGGGGCTATCAGCTGCTCGGCCACTCCTACGCTCTCGAAGGGGAGTCGATCGCCGGCGTCGGCCTGCTCGACGTGGAGACCGTCCGCGGGTCGGGCCCGCGGCTGATCGGCAACGTCGCGATCGAGGTCTCCCTCGAGCAGGGACGGCGCACCGAGCCACCCCGCGTGCTCGCCGGTTTCGAGAACCACGGCGGGCGCACACGCCTGGCCGACGGCCAGGCGGCCCTCGGGCGCGTGTTGAGCGGGCACGGCAACGACGGCCGCTCGGGCCTGGAGGGAGCGAGGACCGCCAACACGATCGGGACCTACCTCCACGGCCCCCTGCTCCCCAAGAACGTGTGGTTCGCCGACTGGCTGATCGCACGAGCCCTCGGCCTGCCGGCGAGCTCGCTCGAGCCCCTCGACGACGCGGTCGAGCGGCTGGCCCACGCGAGTGCCGTGAGTGCCGCCGGACTCTGAGGACGGGCGTTTTCCGCAAACTCGGGGGTGGCCCGCCGCCGGCCGGGCGGGGCGTCCATAGGATCCGGCGATGGACCTCGGGGAGTATCAGAGGATGTCTCGCCGCACCGCCGAGTATCCGCTGGATGCATGGCTTACATATCCCGCGCTCGGTCTCGCCGGCGAGGCCGGAGAGGTCGCCGAGCACGCCAAGAAGGCGATCCGCGACGACGGCGGCTCGATCACCGACGAGCGCCGGGCGGCGCTCGGCAAGGAGCTCGGGGATGTCCTCTGGTACGTCGCCCAGCTCGCCACCGAGCTCGGCCTCGACCTCGACGAGATCGCCCGGGCCAACCTCGAGAAGCTCCTCTCCCGCCAGCGGCGAGGCGTGCTCTCGGGCAGCGGCGACGACCGCTAGGCCCTGCGCCGTCGGTCAGCTGCCGGCGTGGGCGGCGAGCCGCTCGCCGGCGACGGTGGAGCGGGCGTCGGCGCTCAGCTGTCCTGAAGCAGCCCGAGGACGTTGCCGTCGGGGTCGGTGACGGTGGCCACCAGGCGCCCGCCGCCGACATCGTGCGGGGGCTCCTTCACGGCGGCGCCGGCGGCGGTCACCTCGGCCAGCTTCGCCTCGATGTCCGGCACGTGCCAGTAGGCCACCGGCGAGGTCATGCCCTGCGGTCCGCCGCCCGGCACCAGCCCGATCTGCTGGCCCTCGGCCTCGAAGCCGACGTAGTAGGGCCCGTCGGTCTGGGGCGGGACGCCGATCAGGGCGGTGTACACCGCCTTGGCGCTCGCCAGGTCGGACACGGGATGCAGCACGGTCTTGATTCCCTCGGTGGAAGAGCCGGTCATCGTCGCTCCTGAGGTCGTGGGTCGCATCGACCCGGTGTGTGGGGTCCTGCCGAGACGAACGGCGAGGTGCGAAATCTACAGCCGGCGCCCGAGCGCGCGGCGTCAGGAGGCCACCGCGAAGCGCGCGAAGCGCTCGGCCAGCCGCGCCGGGACGAGCGCCCGCACGCGCACTCCCTCGGCCGTGTCCACGCGGGTCACCTCGCCGGCAAGCTCGTGGAGCTCGGCCAGGCTGCCGCCATCGGTGTAGGGAACCAGCAGGTCGAGCGGGCGCAGCATGTGGGCGAGCTCCAGCTCTATCCGCCGGCCGAGCTCCTGCAGCCCCTCGCCGGTGGCACCGCTGACGAGCACCGCGTCGGGGTGGCGCAGGCGCAGCTCGTCGCGCTCCTCCTGCCCGAGCAGGTCGATCTTGTTCAGGACGAGCAGGCGCGGACGCTCTCCGGCCCCGATCTCCTCGAGCGTCTCCTCCACGGCCCGCCGCATCGCCTCGGCCTGGTGCTCGGGGGCCGATGCGTCGAGCACGTGCGCGAGCAGCTCCGCCCGACGGGTCTCCTCGAGGGTCGCGGCGAACGCGTCCACGAGCTGGTGGGGAAGCTTGCTGATGAAGCCGACGGTGTCCGTCAGCAGGTACGGGCGTCCGGCGAGGCGCAGCGTGCGGGTCGTGGGGTCGAGCGTGTGGAACAGCCGGTCGCGAACGCCCACCTCGGCGCCGGTCAGGGAGTTCAGCAGCGTCGACTTGCCGGCGTTCGTGTAGCCGACGAGGGCGACCGTGGGAAGCGCCGCCCGCTCGCGCTCGGCCCGCTGCACCGCGCGCGTGCCCTTGACGTGCTCCAGGCGACGGCGCAGAGCCGCAATCCGGTTGCGGGCGAGTCGCCGATCGGTCTCGATCTGGGTCTCGCCGGGACCCCTCGTCCCGATCCCGCCGCCGAGGCGCTCGAGGTGGCTCCACAGCCCACGCATGCGGGCAAGGTTGTACTCGAGCTGCGCGAGCTCCACCTGCAGCTTGCCCTCCGCGCTGCCCGCGTGGGAGGCGAAGATGTCGAGGATCACGGTCGTGCGGTCGACCACCGGCAGGCCGAGCTCCTCCTCGAGGTTGCGCTCCTGACGGGCGCTGAGCTCGTCGTCGCAGGCGATCAGGTTCGCATCGCACGCGCTCGCCGCCGCCTTCGCCTCCGCCACCTTGCCGGGGCCGAGGTAGGTGTTGGGATGGGCCTGCTCGCGCCGCTGGATCAGCTCTCCGACGATCCCCACCCCGGCCGTTCGCAGCAGCTCTCCGAGCTCCTGCAGGTCCGCCTCGCCGTCCGGCGCGGCCGCGATGCAGAACGCCCGCTGGCGCGCCCGCTGCGAGGCAATCGATCCGTCGGCGGAGACGTGCTCCCCCTGTCCTGAGACGGCGCTGCGTCCGTTGCGGCGTCGATCCATCCAACTGTCAGTCTAGACCGTCGTGCGGGCGAGCACGGGCCGGCGCCCGGGCCGCGCCCCGAGGTCCCTCCGCACGGCGCCGTGGCGCCGGCCGGCTCAGCCGCCGAGCGAGCCGAGGCGCTCCACGGCCTCGAGCAGGCGATCGTCGGGGGTCGTCAGGGAGATGCGAAACCAGCCCTCGCCGGCGGGACCGTAGATCGCACCCGGGGACAGCACCACGGCCGCCTGCTCGAGCACGTGCTCGCAGTATTCGGCCGAGGTCTGGAAGCCCTCGGGGATCGGCGCCCACACATAGATGGTCCCGTGGGGCGGGCGAACCTCGACGCCGATCCCTGCGAGGGCCTCGCAGACCAGATCCCGGCGACGGCGGTAGAGCTCCTGCATCGAGGCGACCTCGGCGTCGGTGTCGGGCGAGAGGGCGGCGATCCCCGCCAGCTGCACGGCCTCGAACATCCCCGAGTCGATGTTGGTCTTCAGCTGCCAGTAGACGTGCAGCGCCTCGGCGTTGCCGACCACGACGGCGCATCGCCAGCCG
The DNA here is from genome assembly GCA_035314405.1 of Solirubrobacteraceae bacterium. Lineage (GTDB taxonomy): Bacteria > Actinomycetota > Thermoleophilia > Solirubrobacterales > Solirubrobacteraceae > Palsa-744. Next base: position 3,790 of record DATFZP010000192.1, read on the forward strand.
GTCATGTTGAAGCCCTTGGACAGGGAGAAGACCTCGAGCCCCACCTCCTTGGCCCCCGGGGTGGCCAGGAACGACGGTGCGCGGTAGCCGTCGTAGACGATCTCCGAGTACGCGTTGTCGTGGACCACGAGGATCTCATACGAGCGAGCGAACTCCACCACCCGCTCGAAGAAGCCGTCCGGCACGACCGCCCCGGTCGGATTGTTGGGGTAGTTGAGGTACATCAGCTCGGCCCTGCTCGCGACGTCCTCGTCGATCGCTGCGAGGTCCGGGACGAAGCCGCGCTCGGGCTCGAGCGCCATCAGCACCGGCTCCCCGCCCGCGAGCCACGGCCCGCCGGTGTAGACCGGGTAGCCGGGGTCGGCGGCGAGCGCGTAGTCGCCGGGGTCCAGGAACGCGAGGTTGAGGTTGAAGATCGCCTCCTTGGCCCCGATCGCCGGAATGATCTCGCGCTCGGGGTCTAGCTTCACGTCAAAGCGTCGCGCGTAGAAGTCGCGCACAGCCGCGCGGAAGTCCTCCCGCCCGCG
>DATFZP010000193.1:0-3915 GCA_035314405.1 Solirubrobacteraceae bacterium
AGCGGCAGTAGCGGACGAGCTCGTCGAACGCGTCGTAGCTCACGCCCTCCACGTCCATCCGCACGCCTTCGATCAGCTCCCCGAGGGCCCCGCGAGGGAGGGGGAAGGAGCGGTAGGCGTCGGCGAGGGCCACCATCACCGGGTCGCCCTCGACGGCACCCTGCGCCCCGCCGGCCTCCACGGCGGCGAGCGCTCTGCCCTCGGCGTCCAGCAGCGCCCGCTTCTCGTCCCGCCCGAGGACCCCGTCGCCGATGTCGTCGACCCTGCGGGCGAACGCGTAGACGGCACAGATCGCCCGCCGCCGCCGGGGGGCGAGCAGGCGGATGCCATAGAAGAAGTTCGCCGCCTCGGCCCTCGTCACGGCTTCGCAGTGCTGGTAGGCGACCAGGACAGCCTCCTCGGAGCTCACGGGGCCGGCCTCCAGGCGCCTGCCAGCGTTCCGGCGAGGATCACCAGCCCGCGTCCCCGCGACGGCGCGGGCCGTCCGCCCAGGACCTCATAGCCGGAGCGCTCGATCGCCTCCAGGGCCGCCCGTCCCCCCGCGATGAACGCCCCGACCCCGAGCTTCGCCCGTCCCTGGAGCCGGCCGATGAGGGGAGCTCCCTCGTTCAGGAGGGAGCGGGCGCGGGCGACCTCGAACGCGAGCAGCTCCCGCAGCGGGCCGCTGACCGTGTGGGCCTCGAGGTCCGAGATCTCGCAGCCGAACCGCTCGAGCTCCTCGAGTGGCAGGTAGACGCGACCGCGGGCGAGATCCTCGGCGACGTCCTGGCAGTGCTCGGTAAGCTGAAGCGCGGTGCAGATCGAGTCCGACAGCGCCACCGTCTCGGGTCTCGCCGCCCCGAACACGCCGAGCACCAGCTCGCCGACCGGGTCGGCCGACAGCGCGCAGTAGCCGCGGAGCTCCTCCCACGTCCGGTAGCGGGTCACCCGCTGATCCATGCGGTTGGCCTCGATCAGCCGGACGAAGGGCTCCCGCCCGAGGCCGCACTCGCGCAGCGTCGGCTCCAGGCCCACGAGCAGGGGGTTGCTCGCGCGGCCCGCGAAGGCCCGGTCCAGCTCCCCTTCGAGCCAGTCGAGCGCGGCCAGCCGGTCACCCGCGAACGAGTCGCCGAGCTCGTCGACGAGCCGGGCGAAGCCGTAGATCGCCAGCAGGTGACCCCGCTCGCGCCTGCCCAGCAGACGGCTTGCGACGGGGAAGTTCTCCGTCTCGGCGCGCGCCATCACCGCTGCTGCGGCCGGGGCGCCGGTGGGCGCGTCGGCGATGACGCTCACCCCTGCGACTCGACCGCGCCAACGCCGTCGGCCCGCCCGACGGTGTCGATCTGCAGACAGCGCCCGAGGGCGATCATCGGGAAGGTCAGCCGGTAGAGGTGGTAGTTGATGTAGTAGTCGGCCGGAAAGCCCGTGCCCGTGTACTGGGGCTCGTCCCAGCCGCCATCCGGTCGCTGGCTGCTCACGAGCCACTGCACTCCGCGTGCGACGGCCTGTGTGCGCTCGCCGGCGGCGTGCAGGGCGAGCAGCGCCCACGCGGTCTGCGACGGCGTGCTCGGCCCCCGGCCGATCCAGCTCGGGTCCTCGTAGGAGCGCGGATCCTCGCCCCAACCCCCGTCTTCGTTCTGATGGCTCTCGAGCCAGCGCACGGCCCGACGGATGCATGCGCCCCACGGCTCCACCCCCGCGGCGATCAGACCGGGAACGGCCGCTCCGGTGCCGTAGACGTGGTTGACCCCCCAGCGACCGAACCACGAGCCGTCGCCCTCCTGGCAGTCGAGCAGCCACGCCACCCCCCGCCGGGCGCAGGCCGTCTGGCCCAGGCCGAGCAGGCCGAGCATCTCCAGCGCGTGGCCCGTCACGTCCGCGCTCGGCTCGTCGATCACCTCCCCGAAGTCGAGGAACGGCAGCGCCCGGGCGAGCGCGCGTGTGTTGTCGACGTCGAACGCGGCCCAGCCGCCGGCAGAGCTCTGCATCCCCCGCACCCACCCCACCGCTCGAGCGATCGCGCGATCGACCCGCGCCCTCTCGCTCGCGCCGCCCGGGCCCCGCGCAGCCACCCGGCGAGGCCCGTCCGCGCTCCCCGACCGACGGGGCCCCGCCCCGTCGAGGACGCTCAGCAGGGCCAGCACGACCTCGACTGTGTCGTCGATGTCGGGGTAGTTGACGTTGGCGAACTCGAACGCCCAGCCGCCCGGGTCCAGGGCCGGTCTCGCGAGCGACCAGTCTCCTCGGCGCAGGACCTGCTCATCCAGCAGCCAGTCGACCGCCCGTGTGATCGCCGGATCGCGGGCCGGCACCCCCGCCTCCGAGAGGGCGATCATCGCCAGCGCCGTGTCCCACACCGGCGACTGGCACGCTTCCAGGCGCCGGCTCTCGCCGGCCGGGGCGCCGACGCCGTTGCGATCGTCGTAGTCCTCGACCATGAACGTCTGCAGGCCGTCGAGGCCCCGCCTCATCAGCGGGTGCTCGAGCGGGTAGCCGGAGAGGTGGAGGGCCATCAGCGAGTAGACCCACGGCGGCTGGATCCCCCCCCACGAGCCGTCGGCCTCCTGGCGGCGCACGATCCAGCGCTCCGCCCGGTGCAGAGCGAGCCGACGCAGGGGACGGAGCGGTCGCAGCTCATAGGCGCGGAGCACTCGATCGAGCCGCCTCAGCCACCGCTCCCCCCATCCGGCGGAACGCCCTTCCCCGGCCCCCCCGTCGGCGGAGCCGTGCTCGGCCTCGAGCTCGTGGAGCGCAAACGGAAGCCGATGGACCGGGCGGTGGGCTTTCACGATCGACAGCGCCACGATCGTCTGGCGTGCCCAGCAGGCGAAGTCGTGGACGTTCAGCGGCACCTGACGGGGGAGCAGGATGATCTCCGGCGGGAGGGCCGGTACGCGGTCCCACGGCCACAGGCCGAACAGGGCCATCCACACGTGGGTGAACACTCGCGCCCGCTCACATCCGCCCTCCCCGCGAACGAACTCGGCCGCCGCGAGCATGTGCGGCGCATGCGGGTCCTCGCCGGCCAGCCGCAGCGCCCAGTAGGCCTCCACGGTCGTCGAGAGATCCCCCGGCCCTCCGTGGAAGTTGGCCCACGTCCCGTCGGGCCGCTGCTGTGAGCGGATCCACGCCGCCGAGCGCTCGGTCTCATCCGCGCGACGAACGCCCAGGAACTCGCGAAGGAGGATGTCCTCGGCGTCCATCGTGACGTTGGTCTGCAGCTCCCCCCGCCACCAGCCGCCGTCGTGCTGGAGCGAGAGGAGGTGCTCGCGCGAGCGCTCGAGCGCCACCTCGGCCGCACTGCGAGCCTCAAGGGTCAACTCGGCCATGGCGGAAAGCTAGAACATGTTCGGAGCCGACGACATCCGCGCACGCACCCTCTCAGGCGTGACCGGGGGACGCCGGCGCCCTCGTCCCGGCCGGAACGAGCACCTCCGGGTGGGCGAGGGTGATGACGTGACGGCGGAGGGTCGCCTCGCTGAGCACCCCCGGCGTCGAGGAGACGAAGCGGTAGACGATCAGGCCATCCACGTTCAGGCGGGCGCGCAGATGAAAGCCCGGGGCGGGGATCTCGCCGGCAGAGGCCCGCAGGGGGGCGTAGCCGGTCTCGTCGATCTCCGTGACCGCGGTGGTGGTGTGGGGCGGGAGGTTGACGAGGCCGGGGATGTAGTACTCCAGCGGCGCGGATCCGAGCTCCACGGTCGTGATCGCCCGCGCGTGGGGTCCCCCGCTCAGCGCCTTTGCGACGCCCTTCCAGTTGCCCCTCTGCAGGCGGGGGCTGAGGTTCACGTCGACCGACACGAGCAGGAAGGCCGCGAAGATCGCTCCCGCAACGAGGGCTCCGGCCCGGCCGATGCCCGGCATCGTGACGAGCACGGCGATCAGCGCCGTGAGGGGGATCATCGCGCCGACCAGGTTCCGCGGGGCCAGGTAGTC
>DATFZP010000194.1:0-3648 GCA_035314405.1 Solirubrobacteraceae bacterium
CTGCGCCGGGCCGGCGGTGCGCATGGCGTTCAGCAGCGCCGCCGCCCCGTCCATCGCGGGCACCTGCGAGATCACCGCCGCCACGCGGCCGTCGGCAACGGCGACGGGGATCACGTGCCCGCCCGAGTAGGAGGACCCCCAAACCACGATCCGATCGGGGTCCACGTCCTCGAGCGCCCGGGCGAAGGCGATCGCCGCGGCGTAGTCCTCGAGCTGGCTGCGGATCGAGAGCAGCTGGCGGGGCTCGCCGTCGCTCTGCCCGAAGTGGCGGTAGTCGAACACCAGCGCGTCGAGCCCCGCCTCGGCGAAGCGCTCGGCGAAGGGCATCAGCCCGGAGTCCATCGTGCCGGTGAAGCCATGGGCCATCACCACGCACGGACGCCGCCCGTCCTCGCCGGCGAAGGCCGTTCCCTCCCCGGCCAGGTGTGCCCCGACGCAGCGAACGCCCCCGCTGTCGAAGGAGATCGCGCTCATGTGGGCAGCGCCGCCACCTCGAGCTCCCGCGAGCGCCCGGCGCATGCCAGGCCCGTGGGCGCGCCGGCGCGGGCCCGGGCCTGGCCGGCCGGGATCGAGCGTGTGAGCAGCTCGTGCTGGAAGCCGTACCACTCGAGCTGCATCGTGTGGCGAGGCTTGTTGGTGAAGTGAGCCGTGTGGAAGGCCTCGTCGCGAGTGATCTCGGCAAGCATCTCCGCTTCTGGCGGGGGCGCCCAGTCGCCGCTCAGCCAGCGGGCGGCGAGCTTCGACTGCAGCTCGGAGAAGGGGAAGATCGTGGGGATCGGCTGGCCCAGGCCGATGAACGCGAGGTCGTCGATCCCCGGTTTGAGCATCCGCTTGTAGAGGGGGAGCACGTTGTCTGGGGCCGAGATGAAGCCCGGGTCGAAGAACGGGAAGCTGACGTTGTAGCCGGTCGCGTAGATGATCGCGTCGACGGCCTCCACGCTCCCGTCGGCGAAGCGCACCCGGTCGGCCATCAGCTCCCGGACGTCCCCCTTGGCGACCGCGTCGCCCGCGCCGAGACGCCCGAGCAGCTCGCTGGAGACGGTCGGGTGGGCGTCGAGGAACCTGTGGTCGGGTGTCGGCAGGCCGAAGTCCTCCATCCGCCCGGAGAAGATCCGCGGCAGCAGGGCGCTCATCCGCCGCTGCAGGCCAACAGGGATCCTCGGGTTGGTCTTGACGAGCTGATCGGCGGGTCTGCCGAACAGGTACTTGGGGATCACGTAGGCGCCGGAGCGGGTCGAGAGGTAGACGGTCTCGCACATCGTCTTGCGTGCCAGCTCGGAGACGATGTCGACTGCGCTGTTGCCGATGCCGACCACGAGCACCCGCTTGCCCTGGAGCTCCAGCGGATTGCTCGGGTCGATGTATTCGTGGGAGTGGATCTGGGGGCCCTCGAAGACCCCCGGGAAGTCCGGATAGCGGGGATCCCAGTGGTGGCCGTTGCACACGAGCAGCGCGTCGAAGTCCTCCTGCGAGCCGTCGTGGAGGGTGACCCGCCAGCCGCCGGCCGGCCCCCGCTCGGCGCGGTCGACGCGGGTGCTGAAGCGGATCGCCTCGCGCAGGTTGAAGGCGTCGGCATAGTCGCGCAGCCACTCGAAGATGTGCGAGTGATGGGGGTAGTCGGGGTAGCGGTCGGGCATCGGGAAATCCCGGAAGGAGATCGACGGCTTGGAGATGTCGATGTGCAGCGACCGGTAGGCCGAGGAGACGCCGTTGGGGTTGCAGAAGTACCAGTTGCCTCCGACCTCGTCGGAGGCCTCGAAGCAGGTATGGGGCACACCGAAGTCCTCGAGCGCCTTGCAGGCCGTCAGCCCACTGACGCCGGCCCCGATCACGCAGACGGAGGGAAGCTCGAACATCGGGCGTATCCTAGCCCTCCGGAGAGGAGCGGGCGTCGATCGGGGCGGCGAGCGATCCGAGACGACAAGGTTACGAACGGGTTACGAGGTCTCCCTCGCGGCTGAGCCTGTGATAGAAACACCTGTCAGTTCCTAGGGCAGACTGTCTTCTTGTTCGCTCTCCGGGCCTACCGCAGAAACGAGGGGGCAGCGCAGCTTGCCGAGACCAGATCGAGCGCCCCGACCGATTCGTCTGAGGCTTGGCATGGGTCTTGCCCTGGTCCTTGCCGCCACAGCGATCTTCAGCCCGAACGCGGCGGGCGCCCCCAACGGCGCGATGGCCTGGGGCGGCAACGAGTTCGGGCAGCTTGGCACGGGCCTTCGATCCAACAGCTGGCTGCCGATTGCGGTGAGCTCCCTGAGCGGGGTGATCCAGGTGGCGGCGGGGCATGACCACAGCCTCGCGCTGCTCAGCGACGGCAAGGTCATGGCCTGGGGCGCCAACGGCGTCGGCCAGCTCGGGGACGGGTCGCTGGAACCGAGTCTCGTCCCCGTCGAAGTCAAGGGCCTCCAGGAAGTGACGGCGATCTCGGCGGGCAAGAAATACAGCCTCGCGCTGCTCAGCGACGGCAAGGTGATGGCGTGGGGTTTGAACGACTACGGCCAGCTCGGGGACGGCGGCAAGGCCAACAGCGACGTCCCCGTCGAAGTGAAAGGGCTCAGAGAGGTGCACGCGATCTCCGCCGGGCAGAAGTTCGCCGACGTGCTGCTGCGCAACGGCACGGTCAAGTCGTGGGGCTTCAACGGGCCCGTCACCCAGGGCGGCGAGCTCGGCATCGGGACCCCGATCGGCCCGGAAGTGTGCGTCGATGGGAACCAGTGCAGCCGAGTCCCGGTGCCGGTCGTGGGCCTCAGCGGCGCGACGGCCGTGTCCGCCGGCTTCACCCACAGCCTCGTCCTGCTCAGCGACGGCACGGTGATGGCATGGGGCGGAGACAGCTACCTGGAGCTCGGCGGGCCCGGCACGAACCTCGACTAGGGGACGAAAAGGTCCTACGTGCCGATCGCGGTTGAAGGGCTCAGTGAAGTGATCGCGGTGTCGGCGGGGCGGAAATACAGCCTCGCGCTGCTCGGCGACGGCAACGTGATGGCCTGGGGTCGCGACGATTACGGTCAGCTCGGCCAGGGCGTGCGCACCTAATCGCTCGGCACCCCAAGGGCGGTGCAGGACCTCTCGCACGTCACCGCGATCTCGGCCAGCGGCGGCTCCTCCAACGCCGGCGGACACAGCCTCGCCCTGCTGAGCAGCGGAGGGGTGATGGCCTGGGGCTCCAACGGCAACGGCGAACTCGGCGTCGCGCCGAGTTCGAACAGCCCGCTGCCGGTAGCCGTCACCGGTCTGAACGGCGTCTCGGGCCTCGCAGCGGGCACCTACGACAACCTGGTCTACGGCGCAGGACTCTGACCCGTCGAGCGGAGCGTCGCTCGGCGCAGTCCGTGCACCGGCCACTCCGCGTTCTCGCGAGCTGAGCGGTCTTCAGCCCCGGGGACCGAGAGAGATCGCCTACTCGTCGAGCCCTGCGGCCGCGAGAGCATCCCGGCGACCGTAGAACCAGTGGAACTCGACGATGACTCGGTCACGGACCGTCCACACGTGGAACTCCGTTCGCTCCGCCTCCATTCCGCTGCCCCGGCCGCGACCGCGAAAGGTCACGGTGACGAGGACCTTCTCGCCCTCCCCGGCGAACTCCAGCGGGGTGTGAGTAGGACGCTCCCAAGCCATCGCCGTCGCCGCGAACGCGTCCCTGACACC
>DATFZP010000195.1:0-2927 GCA_035314405.1 Solirubrobacteraceae bacterium
CTCGCCGCCGCCGAAGCCGCTCGCGCAGGCCCTCCACGACGCGCTCGCCGCTCCGGCGGTGGAAGGGGTGAGTGCCAACGTGACGCTGACCAACCACCTCCTGGAAGGCGCCGGCCTCGCCAGCGGCGGCAGCAGCCAGGCGGCGGCGATCTCCTCCAACCCGCTGCTCGCGGGCGGCTCCGGTCGGCTGTGGATAGCCCGCGATGGCCGCGTGCGGCTCGAGCTCCAGGCCGAACAGGGCGACACCCAGGTGATCTACGACGGCCACACCCTGACCGTCTATGACGCCTCCTCGAACACCGTCTACCGTTACACGCCGCCGGCCGGCGAAACAACGGAACCGCCCGCCACCAGCCCCCGGCACGGGGAAGCTCCGAGCGTGGCGAAGGTGGAAGAAGCGATCACGCACCTCAGGGCGCACATGGACGTCTCGGAAGCCACGCCGACCGACGTCGCCGGCCGGCCCGCCTACACCGTGCGGGTCGCCCCGAAAGAAGGGGGCAGCCTGATCGGCGGCGCCGAGCTGTCCTTCGACGCCGCCTACGGCGTGCCCCTGCGGGCGGCGATCTACTCGACCGGAAACCCCTCCCCTGTGGTCGAACTGGCAGCCACCGAAGTGTCCTACGGCCCGATCGAAGAATCGGTGTTCGCGATCACCCCGCCGGCGAGCGCCAAGGTCGAGGACCTCAGCGCCTCCTCCGGCGCCAACCCGCAGCAGCCCTCCCCTGCCGGCGCCGGCACGACTCGGCCCAAGCTCACCACCCTCGGAAGCGGCATCACGGCGATCGCCGTGCTCGAAGCGAAGGCGGGCTCGACGGGCAAGCAGGGTGAAGGCGGCTCCCTCGAAGACCTGCCGAAGGTCTCCATCAACGGCACCAGCGCAAGCGAGCTGCGGACCGCCCTCGGAACGATCCTCACGTTCGAGCGCTCCGGAGTCCGCTACGTGCTCGCCGGCTCTGTCCCCCCCGCCGCCGTCGAGGCGCAGGCGCGAGGCCTGTGAGGTGAGCGACGAGGCGCCGCCGGTCAAGGCGCGGGGGCTGGTCAAGCGCTACAAAGAGGTCCTCGCCGTCGATCGGGTCGACCTCAACGTGCAGGCGGGCGACGTGTATGGGTTCCTCGGCCCGAACGGAGCCGGAAAGACGACGACGCTGCGGATGGCCCTCGGGCTGATCGTCCCCACCGAGGGGACCGTCGAGCTGTTCGGCCGCGATCCCCTGCGGGAGGGCGCCCGTGCGCTGGACGGGGTCGCGGGCTTCGTCGAGGCGCCCCGCTTCTACCCGTACCTCACGGCCCGCAAGAACCTCGAACTGCTGGCCGCGCTCGACGGGGGCGGGGCGAGGGATCGAATCGATGAGGTGCTGGAGATCGTCGAGCTGACCCCCCGAGCCCAGCATCGGGTCGGGGGCTATTCCCACGGCATGCGTCAACGCCTGGGGATCGCGGGTGCACTGCTGCGCCGGCCGCGCCTGTTGATCCTCGACGAGCCGGCCACCGGCCTGGACCCGGCGGGGATGCGCGACATGCGCCTGCTGATCCGGCGTCTCGCGGGAGACGGGATCACGGTGCTGCTCTCGAGCCATCAACTCCCCGAGGTCCAGGAACTGTGCGACCGGGTCGCGATCGTGGACTCCGGTCGCGTCGTCTACGAGGGCGCGCTCGCCGACCTCCGCCGCCAGGGCGGCGCCGGCTATCGCCTGCGTACCACCGACGACCCCAGCGCCCTGGAGATCGCTCGTTCCCGGCCGCACGTCGAGCACGTGGCGGCAGGCGAGCAGGGGCTCGTCTTCCAGGCCCAGGAGCAGGAGGTCGGCGAGCTCTCGCTCGCGCTCGGCCGGGCGGGCATCGGCATACTCTCGCTCACCCCCGAGCTGGCCACGCTCGAGGACCTCTTCTTCCGACTCACCGAGGGCGGAGGAACGAGCGTCCCCACGACCATGAGCCCCGGCGCCGTGGGGCCGGCGGATGCCGAAGGCGATCACCCGAGTCCGCGGCCGAGGGCTCCCGCCTCCGCTTCCGGACCGGTCCAGATCGGATAGCGATGGCCGCGGCCGCCCCCACCCTGCCAGGCATCACCCACGCACGCCGCCCATCGACGCTGACGGTGCTGCGCTGGGAGCTGCGCAAGCTCGTCTCGCAGAAGCGGACCTACCTCGGGCTCGCGCTGGCCGTGATCCTGCCGCTGATCTTTGTGATCGTCCAGAACATCCATCAGCGCCACGACCGCGGCGCCGAGAACATCTTCGCCTCGCAGATCACCCAGTCCGGGCTCGCCACGCCGGTGCTGATGCTGCTCTTCCTGTCGGTCTTCATGCTGCCCCTGATCGCCTCCCTCGTGGCCGGCGACATCGTGGCCAACGAGGACGCCAACGGGACGCTCAAGACGATCTTCACGCGATCGGTCGACCGTGGTCAGGTGTTCGCCGCCAAGGCCATGGCGGCGATGGCCTACGCGATCCTCGCCGTCTTCCTGTCGGCGGCGGTGGCGACCGCCGCCGGGGTGGCCTCGTGGGGTTTCAAGAGCGTCACCACGTACTCCGGCACGGTCGTCTCGGCGCCGAAGGGCCTGCTGCTCGTGTTCGCCGCCAACGCCTGCTATCTGATCCCGCTGTTGACGGTGACCAGCATCGGCGTGCTGCTGTCGACGGTCACCCGCAACAGCGCCGCCGCGGTGGTCGGAACGGTGGGGTTCGTGATCGTGCTGCTGATCGTCGCCCAGATCCCCGGGCTGGAATCCCTCCATCCCTACCTCCTCGACGAACAGTTCGAGAACTGGCACGGGCTGCTGAGAACCCCGACAGACTGGGCCCCGATCGCCCACTCGGCGTGGGTGTGCGCGCTGTACGCGGGCCCGGCGCTGTTCGCCGCCTACCTCGTGCTCCTGCGCCGGGACGTGGCCGGCGGCTGAGCTGGACGTTCAGCCCACCTCG
>DATFZP010000196.1:0-16271 GCA_035314405.1 Solirubrobacteraceae bacterium
GAGCTCATCGGACAATGTCTGCATCACGACGCCTGGGACCTACACGGTCACGGTCAACGGCGCTGAAGTCAACTCGCTGACGCTCGGTGCGACGTCGGGCGCGGAAACACAGACGCTGTATCTGAGTGGAGAGGACCCCGAACTCAGACTTGCCGCGAACAGCACGATCGACCAGAAAGGGGTGCTGGATTGGGAACCCGAACCCCGTGCGAAACCCGAAGAACCTCCGTTCGACGCGAAGATCGTCGCGCCTTCGACTGCGACAATCGAGAATCTCGGCAAGGTGCTCGTGCCGGCTGGTCTCGGCAAAGACCTCCTCAAAGCGAACCTCACAAACGCCGTCGGTGGTACCTTCCACGTGCAGAGCGGCGAAGTGGATCAGGAAGGCGGCGCGACGTTCACGAACGAAGGCGCGCTCCAGGTCGACAGTGGCGCGCTGTACGAGCTCTTCAGCACCAACACGTTCATCAACGACGGCAATGTCGCCAACAACGGCAGGGTGTACTTCGACGGGGGGGCCAGTCGACCGTCGTGGACGGAGCAGGGCACCGAGTCCGGGAATGCCGTGCAGTTGGCGGAAGTCGAATTGATCGACACGAGCGGGAACGGCAACTTCGACCTGATCGATGAAGACTCGATCGGTGGGATGATCGGCGCCGGACAGACCGTGACAAGCGAAGGCTACACATTTGTGTCGGGGACGCTGACCAACCACGGCACCCTGGCGTTGTACGCCCCCACCGGGTTCACCCGGCTGGCGGCAAAAGGCTCTTCGCCGCAGATTCAAAACGATGGTCTCGTGACCTCGCAGGGGACCACCTTCCTGCAGATTCCGCTCACCAACGCCGTCGGGGCTACCGTCAAGGTTGACAGCGGTGAAATGGAGCAGGAACACTCCGTGACGTTCACCAACGAAGGCGCTCTCCAGGTCGAAAGCGGCGCGCTATATGAGCTGTTCAGCACGAACACGTTCATCAACGACGGCCACGTGGTCGACAACGGCCGCGTCTATTTCGATGGGCCCGCGGGTCGTTCCACCTGGACAGAGAACGGCGCCGAGTCCGGCAACGCGGTGCAGATGCTCGATGTCAACCTTGTCTATACCAGCGGTAGCGGGGCCTTCGATCTGATCGACGAAGACTCGATCGCCGGGACGATCCCCGCGGGACAGACGGTGACGAGCGAAGGCCACACCTATGTGTCGGGCACCGTGACCAACCGCGGAACCCTGGCGCTATATGCCCCTACCGGGTACACGAGGCTGTTGGGCGTCGGCTCCTCGCCGCAGGTCCAGAATGATGCTCTCGTGACCTCGCGCGGGAGCAGCTACACGCAAGTCCCCGTGACCAACGCCACGCACGCGACCGTTGACGTGGAGAGCGGCGAACTGATCCAGGAACACAGTGTGACCGTGACGAATGACGGGACCCTGCAGATCGAAAGCGGTGCGACGATCGACGTCGTCGTTGGCAGTCTTCTCACCGACGGGGCCAAAGGGGCGACGAAGGTGGGCATCGCGAGCGCCACGAGCTTCGGCGCGATCGCTGGCTCCGGCGCGGTCGCGCTGAACGGGACATTGTCCTTGGTTCCGCGCAAAACGTTCACGGCGTCGCTCGGGCAGACATACGCGATCATCGCCAGCGGCTCGCGCACCGGCACGTTCACCAAGCTCGCAGGCACTGCGATCAAGAAAAGCCTCCCGGGCCTGTACTACGACCCGGACTACTCGCCAACGGGGGTGACGCTCGTCGTCACCCAGGCCAAAGTGGGGCTGTCGCAGATCGAAGGGCCCGGTGGCTCGTCGGTGACCCTCGCCGGCAGCGTGTACCCGCCTGGTGAAACAGTCAAGCTGACGTTCACTGACAAGGGTAAACACAAAACAACGCTTCCCAGCGTCAAAGCCAACGGTGCGGGCGAATTCACGACGGAATTCACGATCCCCGTCGGTGCGAGCCTGGGCGCCGGCTCATTCGCGGCGACGAGCGCCGCGACAGGCAAGGTCACCGCCACGTTCACCGTCGCCTGAGGGCGCAGAGGCTCCCGTACGCCTCTGGGCGTCCTCGCCGGGGTGGCTGCTCACAGCTCTCGCTCGTAGAAGTAGTTGACGGGGCCGTCAGGACCGCCCTCACGGTTGCTGAACCCGAGGCTCTCATACAGCCCGCGGGCGGCCACGTCGCTCTCGCTGGTGCCAAGATCCATGTGATCGGCGCCCCGGCTGCGGGCGAGCGTGATCGCCGCCCGCATCAGGGCCCGCCCCAGCCCCCGGCCGCGTAGCTGGGGAGCGACGTACAGCTCCGCCAGGTAGCACTCGAGCGCCTCCGTCCAGATCGCCGGGCGAAAGCGCAGCACGGCAAGCCCGTCGGGCCCGACTCCGGCCAGCAGGACCGCCGTCTGCCCCTCTGCCAGCAGCCCTCTGAGGCGCTCGGCGAGCCGGTCGGCGCCGGGGGTGGGCTCCCCGAACTCCTCGTTGAAGTCGTGCAGCAGCCTTCCGATCGCCGCGGCGTCCGCGGGCCGTCCTTCTCGCACCCCCCGATCAATCTGCTCGCCCACCGCCGCCTCCCCGCAACCTCCGCCGATCCTCCATTGTCCGGCGGTCTAGCACCTTTCGCTGGCGAGATCGACCCGAGCGAGGCCGTCGACGAGCGGTGAGAGGGCTCGTGGAAGGTCGGCTAACGTGTGCTCCGTGAGGGGTTCCTCGCAGCACTTGCGGGCACGTCCGAGACGCACCGCCCGCCTGGCCGGCCTTCTCGCCGCGGTGATCTGCGTGGGGGCCTTCAACAGCCTCGGCGCCGAAGCCCGCTCGAGGTCCGTCCCCGCGACGGCGTTCGCTGCGGGGACCCGCGATCCGGCGACATGTCCGCTCAAACCGTCCTCGACGATCCCGCCCGGAGACTCCTGGGCGTTCACGGACACGGGCCCCCCCGTCGACCCCTCACTCGGGCATCACCTCGTCCTACACCCACGGGCGCGGCACGTGGACCGACGGGCGCGGCGGAGGCGTCATCTGCCATGAGGACGGCGCACCCGGCCGCCCGTCGCACAACACGGTGCTCGACGTGACCGGCTCCTCTGCGCTGTCACCGGGCGTCACCCGCCTCGGGCGACTCGGGACGGAGCTGCTGCTCCACGTGAACGTCTCGGCGAGTGACGACCAGACCTGCCAGGTCGGGACCCACGGGACGGTGACCCTGTTCGCCAGCTACGACCAGGGGCACCACGATCGCGTCCAGTTTCACCTCACCGGCAGCTGCGCTGGCTACGACCTCACCTATCTCGGCTCTCAGCTGTTCGTCCTCGTGGCTGAAGACGGCCATCAGGTGAGCGGCTGAGTCATCCCGCAGCCGGGTCAGTCCCGGGGCCCCGCGCTGGGAGCCAGAGCGGCCGTCCGAACCACGCGGCCAACCGTCATCATGTACAGTTGTCCAGTATGACGGACACCATCGTCCTCGAGCCGATCGGGCGCGTCCACTCTCCCCGGACCGAGGCCCTCGACGACGACTGGGATGCGATCACGGCGACCATCACCCTCGACGGCGAGCGGTTCACGCCGGAGGCGCTGTCCGGCCTGGCGGAGTTCTCCCACGTCGAGGTCGTCTACCTGTTCGATCGGGTCGACCCCGATTCGGTCCAGACCTCCTCCCGTCATCCCCGTGGCAACCGCGGCTGGCCGAGGGTCGGGGTCTTCGCGCAGCGGGCCAAGAGCCGCCCGAACCGCATCGGCGTCTCGGTCTGCGAGCTGCTGGGAGTGGATCGGCTGACGGTGACGGTGCGAGCGCTCGATGCGATCGACGGCAGCCCGGTGCTCGACCTCAAGCCGTACATGGCGGAGTTCGCCCCCCGCGGCGAGGTTCGTCAGCCGCCGTGGTCTCACGAGCTGATGGCCGGATACTGGGCGGGCGGCGACCCGCACACGCCCTAGCCCATGGATCCGCCCGCGACGACGTGGGGCGTCGGCGACTACCCGCTGATGGCACAGCGGCTCGAGGGTGCTGCTCGGGCGGCGGTCGACCTCGCCGAGGTCGGCGTCTACGACCACGTGCTCGACGTTGCGTGCGGGACCGGGAACGCCGCGCTGCTCGCGGCGGCCGCCGGCGCGACGGTGACCGGCGTGGACTTCGAGCCCTCTCTGCTGGACCGCGCCCGCGAACGTGCCGATTCGCGCGGGCTCTCGGTGACATGGGTGCACGGTGATGCCGGGGCGCTGCCGTTCCCCGACGGCCGCTTCTCGGTAGTGCTGTCGGTGTTCGGGGTGATGTACGCACCGGATCAGGCCCGTGCGGCCGGGGAGCTCGCCCGTGTCTGCTCATCGGGGGGGCGAGTCGTGCTGGCGGCGTGGTCGCCTGGAAGCCTCATGCCCGCGATCGGGGCCGCCATGGCGCCATACCTTCCCCCTCCCCCTCCAGGAAGCTCGCCGCCGGCGGTGTGGGGCGATCAGCAGGCCGAGGCGGCGCTGCTGGGAGGTGCAGGGTTGGGGATCGACGGCCTCTCACACCAGAGCCTGGCGCTCGGCTTCAGCGACCGGGACGCCGCCGTGGACCTCGTCGTGCGCACCGCAGGACACGTACTCGCCGAGCGCGAGCGGCTGTCCCGGACGGGACACTGGTCCTCGTTGCTCGAGAACCTGGCCGCCCTCGTCGATCAGCGCGACGAGGGCGTCGGCGCAGGCGTGTCCCTGCGAATGGATTACCTGCTGACTATCGCATCGCCGAAGTAGGCCGCTGCCGCTCTGCATCCTCTGCGTCGATGACCGCCCACCGCAACCGCTCGATCAGCTGCGTCGCCGAATGCTCAGTGCTGAGATGTTCCGGGCAGACGTGCTCGTCGAGCAGAACCGGTGCGTCGGGTCCCTGCTCGGTCGTGACGATGATCCTGGCCATGGCTCTCCTCATTGCTTCCTGTCCGGTGACGTGAACCTCGTGTCCCCACATCCACGCTACGCCTATCGCTGCTCCTCGACCCTCGCCTTCTCCGTAAAGTGCGAGCCTTTCTGGACATCGAACGGTTGCATACCACGCTCAAATCTGCGCCCGCCGATTGTGGCCCGCCGCCCCCTCGGTGGAGGCTGATCGCGGGCCGAGAGATGCCGACCGCCGGCGTTCAGCGCGCCTGAGCTCAGCCCGCCACCGCCGCCGAGGAGCCCAGGACCTGCCCCTCGGCGCCGAGTGCCTGCACGGCCACGTACTGGGGCACGGTCGGCAGCGCGATCTCGGTCTCGAACCCGCTTCGAGCCGCCGTGAGGAGCGGCGTCAGCGTCTGCAGGCTGGCCCCCGCGAACACCCGCCACTGCGCCACTCCGGTTGCGCCGTTCCAGCTGGCATAGACATCCAGTCCACCCCCCGGGGGGGCGAGCAGCCCGACCCGCGGCGATTCGGTCGGTTCGCCGGACCACGGGAAGTCCAGCACGGTGAAGGATTGATAGAGGGGAGGGAGGTGGGCGTCGAGCAGGAGCGTGCCGGCGGGGGAGAACTCGGAGAGGAACGGTTCCTGTCCCCAGCCCACCACCCAGTCCCCGTCGGGCTGCGGTTGCAGGTCCCCCTGGCTCGCGGAGCGCAGCGGCGGGACGTGGGTGAAGCTCGAGACGAGCGTGGCCGTCATCCGCTTCGTGTTCAGCCGCAGGACTATCGCCCGCGACTGGGGGTGCACCCTCTGGGTTCCGTTGTTGTCGAAGAACGTGATCGTGTCTTCCGGGCCTTCCCTGGCGTCGTGCTGCCAGGCGGGGGCGGTGCCGGGAGCCATCGCGAAGCTCGAGTGGCGGCCTCCGAGGCTCCAGACGATCTGGCCGCTGCGGGCGTTCACCCTGTAGGCGGCCCACGTGTTGCGAGAGTTGACGAGCACGTCCCCGCCGTGCCTGGAGACGGCGTTGATGTGGAAGTAGTCCCACGGCGAGTTGGTGCTGCTGGGTGCCGCCGACATGTAGGAGTCGGCGAGCGCGACGTGGTCGAGGGCATGCCACTCGAAGCGCACGAGCCCGGTCCTCAGGTCGATTTCCTGGAAGAGCGTGTCGGCCACGGCCCCGTGGGCCGGACCGCCGTATGCGCTCAGGTTGCAGCGGATCGCGTCGTAGACCGTGAACAGCGCCGTGTCCTGGGGGGTTGTTTCGAAGGCGTGCAGGTCGGTCTGGTAGCCGTTGCCTGCGCGGATCGTCGCGATCTGCTGGTAGGAGCTGTTGTCGATCACCACTCCCGCGCCGCCGTGCCCGTCCACGAGCAGAGGGTCCTGCCACCAGGTCAGCACCGGCCGGCCTTCGTAGTCCTGGACGCGAAGATCTGCCGCTCGGCTCCCCGCGGGGAGGGGGTCGAACCACAACAGCCCGCCGTCGGGTTCGAGGATCATCGGACCGTACTGCCCCGGCCCTGCGTAGGGAGCGAGGAACAGGTCCCCCGGCGCCTGGACGCCGGAGTCCTTGGTCACGGTCACCGTCGGCGGCTCGAGGTCCGGACGGGACACGAAGTGCTGAAGTTCCGCCGGATTGGGAGGCGGGGGCGGCGGCGGCGGAGTCTCCAGCGAGCGGCTGACCGAGTCGACCACGGCGGTCGTGAAGTGCCACGAGAAGGGCTTCGCGACGGCGCCCTCGCGCAGCGATGCGCGGACGCTCACGACCTCCCCCTGCGAGAAGGGGGCGCTGGGGATGAAGCTGGCGCCGTCTCCCTGGGAGTAGGGGAGCAGGCTTCCAGGGTGCACGCCGCTCTGCGAGCCGACCACGGACAGGACGGAGATCTCGGCGGCAGGGACGCCGAGGAAGCTGATCTGGGTGCGGTGGGAGGCGTCCTGGCTGTCGGGCATCGGAGAGACCGTCACGGCGCCTCCGGCGACGGCGGACGTGTTGAGACTCGTGGAGGCGCACGACGGGGCCGCGCTCGCGGCGCCCCACGCGGGGGCGCCTGGACCGAGCGCCAGGCCCGCGAGGAGGCCGGCGACCACGGCCTCGGCGATTCTCCTCTCGCGCCGCAAGGACACGAGCTTACGCGGGTCATGGTCCCCGCGCGCCGGTCGCGCTCGCCTGTCCCGGAGCAGGCCGTCGGTCCTCTGAACGCGCGCTCGGGCTAGGACCGGCCCCTGCCGTCCCCCTCCGTGCGCCGCGCCTGGATCATGCGGCGGCCGGCCATGTCGGAGATCGACGTCGTCACCCAGATGATCAGCGTGGCGAACACGTACGTCTGGACGCCCTTGATCGTGAGCCCGCTGACGATCAGGTTGACGATGATCAGCGAGACCACCGTCGAGGCCAGGGCCAAGAGGCCGGCGAGGGCGACCGACGGCTCGCGGACGAGCACCCTCAGTGCGAAGATCTGGACCACGAGGTGGATGGCCCAGAACAGCAGGCTCGCCTCGACGAGCCCCGTGGCGCTGATCGAGAATTTGGAGAGCAGCGCGCTGCACAGGAGCAGCCCGACGGCGATGCCGACGAGCGAGGTGCCGAACCGGATCCCCCAGCGGGCGAGCACGCGACGGCCCCGGCTAGCCGTCGCGGGCGATCACGCGGTCGAACTCGACCGTCGCCCCGCTGCGGGTGTCGGGGTAGACGACGATGACCATCGGCGGGCCTCCGAACCACGCGCTCGTCTCGCCCGCTCCCACGTACTCGGCGGCCCGCTGGGAGCCGTCCTGCTGGATCACCCAGACGGGCTGTCCGCGGTGAAAGAGGCTGTCGCCGATCTCCGTCATGCAGAGAGGATCCCCGCCATCGCCAGAGCATAGTGATCGCGGACGGCTACCTCGCGAGCGGCCCGTAGGCGTCGGGGCGGCGGGTCGTGAGGAACGGGAACAGCTCGAGCCAGTCCCGTCTCTGGTCGAGGTCGAGGTCGGCGAGGAGCACCGCCGGCTCGGAGCGGGGCGCCTGGGCGAGCTTGCGTCCGTACGGGTCGCTGATGAACGACGAGCCGTAGAAGCGGAGCGGCGGCTCGTCCCCGTAGCGGTTGACCGCCACCATGAACAGCCCGTTGGCGATGCCGGTTCCCCGGATCACCTGCTCCCACAGCGGCTCGGTGTCGAAGTCCGGGTGATCCGGCTCGGAGCCGATCGCCGTCGGGTAGACGAGCACGTCGGCACCCTCGAGGCTGTATGCCCTCGCGAGCTCCGGAAACCACTGGTCCCAGCAGGTCGGCAGGCCGATCCGGGCCTCCCCCAGGGGGAGCACCGGAAAGGCCTCGTCACCCGCGGGACCCGGGCGGAAGTAGCGCTCCTCGTGGTATCCCGCTGTGACGGGGATGTGCAGCTTGCGCGTTCGCGCGAGGAGGCTGCCGTCGGGAGCCACGACGATCGCCGTGTTGTAGCCGAGCCCGTCCCCACCCGGCGGGCTCTCATACAGCGAGGCGTGAACGTGGATGTCGAACCGCTCGGCCATCCTCGCGGCGAAGCCGTGGGTCGGCCCCCCGGGCAGTATCTCCGGCTGCACGCCTGCTGCCTGCGGGCCTCCCGGGTCGACGGCGAAGTAGCGACTGAGGGTGAGCTCCTGAAGGCACACGAGGCCCGCACCCTCACGGGCGGCGATCTCGATCGCCGCCTCGAGCGCCCGGACATGTTCCTCGGCGTCGGCGTGCCAGCGGGCCTGCACGGCGGCGATCCTGAACGGCGCCCGCCGCGGCGGGCGGGTGCGAGCGGGCGAGGGGAGCCCGGGAGCGGCGATCAGGCGGATCTCCTCCATGCCCGCCACTGTAGGCGCTGATCTGCTGATGTTCGGCGGGTGAGCGCGACGATCTCCTCCACGCCGGCCGCCGACGGCTACCGCATGCCGGGCGAGCGCGAGCCCCACCGGGGCTGCTGGATGGCATGGCCCGAGCGTCCGGACAACTGGAGGCTCGGGGCGAAGCCCGCCCAGGAGGCGTTCGCGGCCGTGGCGGAGGCGATCAACGTCTCCGAGCCGGTCACGATGGCGGTCTCCGACGGCCAGTTCGAGCACTGCCGCGCCGTCCTCTCGCCGTCGATCCGCACGGCCGAGGTCTCCACCGACGACGCCTGGATGCGGGACGTCGGCCCGACCTTCGTGATCGACGACGCCGGGGGGCGCCGAGGGATCGACTGGCGTTTCAACGCGTGGGGCGGCGTCGAGGGCGGGCTCTACTTCCCGTGGGACCGGGACGACCGCGTCGCCCGGAAGGTGCTCGAGCTGGAGGGCGCCGACCGCTACCCCGCGCCGCTCGTGCTCGAGGGGGGATCGATCCACGTGGACGGGGACGGGACGATCCTCACGACCGAGGAGTGCCTGCTGAACCCCAACCGCAACCCCGCCCTCTCCAGGGAGCGGATCGAGCGGCTGCTGATCGAGTACCTCGGTGGCGAGGGGGTCATCTGGCTGGGGCGTGGGGTTCCGGGCGACGAGACGGACGGGCACGTCGACAACCTCGCCTGCTTCGTCGCGCCGGGGGCGGTCCTGCTGACGTGGACCGACGATGCGTCCGACCCGCAGCACGCGGTCTCACGCGACGCCCTCAGGCGCCTGCGGGCCGCGACCGACGCCCGGGGCAGGAGTCTCGAGGTCATCAAGATCCCGATGCCGGGGCCCCTGACGATGACTGCGGAGGAGGCCGCCGGGGTCGATCGGGTGTCCGGCAGCCGCCCGCGCCGGGCGGGCGAGCGGATGGCGGGCTCCTACGTGAACTTCTACCTCGCCGACACCCGGCTCGTGTTCCCGCTGCTGGACCCCCGCACCGACGAGGCCGCGGCACAGGTGCTCGCCGACTGCTTCCCCGACCGTGAGCTGGTCGGGGTGCCGGCGCGGGAGATCCTGCTGGGGGGCGGGAACATCCACTGCATCACCCAGCAGGTGCCCGCCGCCGCCGTCCCCCCCTGCGCGGGCGCCGGGCGGATCCCGACGGGAGGCGCGGGTCAGCCGCGCACCCGCTCCCCGGCGGGGTCGTAGAGCGGCTCCTTCGCGACCTCCCCTGCGATCCACTCGCCGAATATGTCCACCTCGACCTCGGCCCCCATCGGGATCTCGCCCGGCAGGTACGCGTAGGCGATGGAGCGCCCGACGGTGTACCCGTAGCCCCCGCTCGTGACGCGGCCGAGGATCTCGCCCTGCACGCGGACCGGCTCGTTCCCGAGCGCCACCGAGCGCCCGTCTGCGAGCACCAGGCAGCGCAGGCGCCGTCGCGGAGCGGGGGGTCCCTCGGCTCTCCCCACCCCGAGCGCCTCCGAGCCGATGAAGCCGCCCTCCGCCTTCACGCAGAACCCGAGCCCGGCCTCATAGGGGTTCTCCTCGGCGGTGATGTCCGCCGCCCACACGCGATAGCCCTTCTCGAGGCGCAGGGAGTCGATCGCCCGGTAGCCCCCGGCGAGCAGCCCGTGCCCGGCCCCGGCCCGCCACAGCGCCCTCCACAGCCCCGCTCCGTACTCGGTCGGGCAGTACAGCTCCCACCCGAGCTCCCCCACGAACGTCACCCTCAGGGCCCGCACGGGAACATCGCCGACCGACAGCTCACGCATGCGCATGTAGGGGAAGTCGAGCGGGTCCTCGGTGAGCGGGGCGAGGATGTCGCGGGCCCGCGGTCCCCACAGCGCGAAGCAGGCCCAGCGGGCGGTCACGTCGGAGCACCTCACGCCACCGTCAGCCGGCTCGTGGCGGCGGATCCAGCTGAGGTCGTGGTTTCCGAACGCCGTGCCCGTCACGATCGAGAACAGCTCCTCCTCCACCCGGGTGACCGTGAAGTCGCACTCGATTCCCCCGTGGCGGTTGAGCATCTGCGTGTAGGTGATCGCGCCGATGTCCCTCGCGACGTGGTTGTCGCACAGGCGCTCGAGGAATCCCGCCGCTCCGGGTCCCGCGATCTCGAGCTTGGAGAAGGAGGACTCGTCGAAGAGCCCCGCCCGCTCCCGCGTCGCGAGGTGCTCGGCTCCGATTGCCGCCGACCAGTGCATGCCGGCCCATCCCCGCGGGCGCAGCGACTCGTCCCCGAGGGAGGCGTTGGACTCGTACCAGTTGACCCTCTCCCAGCCCGACTTCTCGCCGAACACCGCCCCGTGCTCCTGATGCCAGGGGTAGGCGCTCGAGGTCCGCAGGGGACGGCCGGCCAGGCGCTCGTGCCCGGGGTAGCGGATGTCGTAGTAGGTCTCGTACACCTCCTGCGTTCGCTTGAGCGTGTAGCTCGGCGAGCGGAAGTGGGGGCCGAAGCGGCGGATGTCCATCTCCCACACGTCCGAGGAGGGCTCCCCCTCGAGGATCCACTCGGCCATCAGCCGGCCGATCCCCCCCGCCCCAGCAAGCCCGTGGGCGCAGAAGCCTGCGGCGACGAAGAACCCCGCGACCTCGCTCTCACCGAGGCAGAACTCGTTGTCCGGGGTGAAAGCCTCGGGCCCGTTGATCAGCCGGGTGACCGTGATCTGGCCCATCGCCGGCACCCGGCGCAGGGAGTTCTCGGCGATTTCCTCGAACCTGGGCCAGTCCTCCTCGAGCAGCCGGCCGTTGAAGTCGGGAGGGATCGCGTCGAGGAGATGCTCGTCGAGCGCCCACGGCGCCGAGTGGCGCTCGTAGCCGCCCATGATCAGGCCGCCACCCTCCTCGCGGTAGTAGATCAGCAGGTCGGGGTCCCGCAGGGTCGGCAGGTGGACCCGATCCTCGCCCGCCCCGACCTCGCGGAACGGCTGGGTCACGAGGTACTCGTGGGCGAAGGGGACGACCGGCACCCGCACCCCCGCGAGGCGGCCGATCTCGGCGGCGAACATCCCTCCCGCGTTGACGACCACCTCCGCCTCGATCGGGCCCCACTCCGTCTGTACCCCCGTCACCCGTCCGCCGGCGACGTCGATCCCGGTCACCCTCGTGTGGGTGTAGATGCGCCCTCCTCCCGCCCTCGCCCCCTCCGCGAGGGCGCTCGTCAGCAGCGAGGGGTCGAGGTAGCCGTCGCTGGCCAGGTAGGAGCCGCAGCGCACGCCGTCGGTGCTCATCAGTGGGAAGAGCTCGCGCGCCTGCTCGGCTGAGATCAGCTCCAGCGGCAGCCCGAACGTCTTCGCCCATGCCACCTGGCGCAGTACCTCCTCCTCGCGCTCGCTGGTGCACGCCAGGCGAATGCCTCCACACGGCACCCAGCCGCAGTCGAGGGTCCTGTACAGCTCGACGGAGTCCATCATCAGCCGCGTCAGCGAGAGGCTCGACCGTAGCTGTCCCACGAGCCCCGCCGAGTGGAAAGTCGACCCGCTCGTCAGCTCGTTGCGATCGAGCAGCACCACGTCGCGCTCCCCGAGCTGGGCGAGGTGGTAGGCGATAGCCGCGCCACCGACGCCTCCGCCGATGATCACCACGCGAGCGCGGTCCGGAAGCTCACGCGGCCGCAAGCCACTCCTCGAAGTCCGCAGCCTCTCCGACGGCCAGCAGACGCTGGAAGTGCGCTCCCCCGTAGCCGGTGAAGTCGAAGTCGAGCTCTGAGATCTCCGCCTGGAGGACTCCCCATGCCGCCTCCCGGGCGTCGGATAGCACCCGCATCAGTTTCAGCGTCGCCCGCTCGGAGTCGCTCGGGGGTCGGCCGTGATACGCCGCCAGCAGGCGCTCGTCGGTGGCTTCGTCGAAGTCGTTGTTTACCGACAGGTTGCCGAGATCGAAGTACGGGTGCCCCATGCCGGCGTACTCCCAGTCGACGATCATGAGACGGCCCCCACGATCGGCGCGGATGATGTTCCCGGCGAGCAGGTCGTTGTGGCACGGGCTGGGAGGGACGAGGGGGATCGCCCCGGCGATCCTCTCCGCGAGGGAGATCGTCTCGCGGTACTCCGGGGACAGCCGACCGCCGCGGTCGAGGACGATCCGGGTGTAGTCCCCGAGCAGATCGGGGACCCAGAAGCTCCTGGGCAGGACCACGCCGCAGTCATGGAACTCGCGCAGGGCCGCCCCGATCTCCCCGGCCCGTTCGGAGAGCTCCTCGCCCCCGACTTGGGTGCAGGGGATCAGCAGCGTGACGAGACCGCCGTCGAGGACCGCCGCCACCGCCGGCGCGAGGCCGAGGCGGGCGGCGGCCTCCGCTGCCATCCGCTCCGCCTCTCGGTCGATGCCCAGGAGGGCGGTGTCCTTGCCGGGTCTGCGGATCACGTAGTCGATCCCTCCGAGCCGCACCCGGAAGTTGCGATTGGTGATCCCTCCCTCGAGCGCCACGGGCTCGCCGAGGATCGGACCCAGCGTCGGTTCCAGCCGAGCCACGATGTCATGGAGCTCCCCCATCGAGCCAACGTACCGGTGTACGAGAAGGGCCGCAACCTATACCTTCACCTCGATGTCCGGGACTCCACCACCGGCGGATCCGCCGGTCGCCGGCGAGCTGATCGCTGCAACCGATCTGGACGCGGCCCGGCGGGCGACGAGCAGCCTGGCCGTGCGGACCCCGACGATCGCCTGCGACGAGCTGACGGAGCGAGCGGGCGGAGCCGTGTGGCTGAAGGCCGAGTGCCTGCAGGGCGCGGGCTCCTTCAAGCTGCGGGGCGCCCTCAGCAAGCTCGCTGCGCTGGGGGAGCCGACGGCCGGCGTGGTCACCGCCAGCGCCGGCAATCACGCGCGGGCGCTCGCCTACGCCGCCCGCAGGAAGGGCGTCTCCTGCGCGGTCTTCATGCCCCTCGACGCCCCGGTCTCGAAGGTCGCCGCGGTCGAGCGGCTCGGGGCGCGGGTGCATCTCGAGGGGGACTCGGTGGAGGAGGCCCTCGCGCTGGCCGGCGACTGGGCCGGGCGGACCGGGGCCGCCCTCGTGCATCCGTTCGACGACCTCGACGTGATCGCCGGCCAGGGCACCCTCGCCATCGAGCTGCTCGAGGACGTCCCCCATCTCGCGCGGGTGATCGTGCCGGTCGGCGGCGGCGGCCTGGCGAGCGGCGTCGGCATCGCCCTGCGTCGAGCGCTCTCCCGGGTCGAGCTCGTGGGCATCCAGGCGGCCGTCTGCGCGCCGTATGCCGACGCGCTCGCCGGGCGCTCCCCCCTCGCTGACGGCGAGATCTCTCCGGGAGCGACGATCGCCGACGGGATCGCAATCAAGCGCCCCGGCAGGCTGACCCTTCCCCTGCTCCGGGAGCTCCTCGACGGGCTCGAGACCGTCAGCGAGGACGAGATCGCCGACGCCGTGGTGTTCCTCGCGGAGACCACCAAGCTCGTCGCCGAGGGTGCGGGCGCCGTCGCAGTCGCCGCGCTGGCGAGCGGACGCCTCGCGCCGGTCGACGGCGCCACGGTCGCGGTCGTATCCGGGGGCAACGTCGACAGCGGGCTCCTCGCCGGCCTGCTCCGTCGCGGGGAAACCGAGAAGGGCCGACGCGCCCGGCTGTACACGCGCGTGCCCGACCGGCCGGGAGGGCTCGCCGAGCTGCTTACGCTGGTGGCCGGCGCCCGGGCGAACATCATCAGCCTCGAGCACGTCCGCGAAGCCGTACCCCTGCACGTGCGCGAGACAGGGGTCGAGCTCACGCTCGAGACCCGCGGGCCGGCACATACCGTCGAGGTGCTCGCCGCCCTTCAGCGGGCGGGCTACGAGGCCACCCTCGAGTAGCCCGCGGCTACAGGCGGCTGCTCGCCTGCACGAACTCCCGCCATCGCTCGCGGTCCCGCCGGCGCTCCGCCTCTGGTAGGCGAGGCTCGACGATCCTCCGCCGTGGTAGGCGCTCACCGGCATCCTCCACGCTCGCGAAGAGCCCTGCCCCGACCCCCGCCAGCAGCGCCGCACCGAGCACGGTCACGTCGGCTCGGCCGACCTCGAGCGCGGTCCCCAGCGCGTCCGCCTGGATCTGCAGCAGCCCCTCGTCGTTGGTCAGTCCGCCGTCGACCAACACTCGCCCGATCGGGACCACAGCGGAGAACGCCTCGACGATGTCAGCCACCCGCCATGCGATCGCCTCCAGCGCCGCCCGTCCGAGATGCGCCGGGGTGATCCCGGGGTGCAGACCCGCGATCACGCCGTGGGCCGCGGGACGCCACCACGGCGCGCCGACGCCCGCCAGGGCGGGCAGGATGGTCGCCCCCGAGCTGTCCCGCACGCCCGCCGCGGCGCCCGCGAGCGCCGGCCCGTCCTCTGCGAGGCCGAGCCCGTCCGCCAGCCAGTCCAGCAGGGATCCCGCCGAGAACACACCGCCGTCAAGCGCGTGGGCCACCTCGCCGAGGCCCCCGCCCCCGACGGGGGCCGCCCACGCCACCGTCGGCAGCAGCCCCCTCGCTGCGACCGGCTCGGCGGTGCGCCCGAGCACGAACACTCCCGTGCCATAGCTGGCCTTCAGCTCGCCCGGGTGGACGGCTCCCGAGCCGGCGAGGGCGGCCTGCTGGTCGACGACCTGGGCTCCCAGGGGGACCGCGACGGGCCACCGCTCGCAGTGGAGCTCTCCGAGCTCACCGAAGGTGGGACCGATCGCGGGCATCCACTCGCGGCGCACTCCGAAGGCGGCCAGCAGCCCCTCGTCCCAGTCCCGTCCCCCGATCGCCAGCAGCTGGGTACGCGAGGCGGTGGACAGGTCTGTCGCAAAGCGGCCCCCGAGGCGGTCGACGAGGAACGCGTCGACGGTGCCGAGCCGAAGGGATCCCCGGTCCCGGGCACGCGCCACCGTGGCATCGTGCCGGAGCAGCCAGGCGAGCTTTCCGGAGGAGAAGTACGGATCGAGGGGCAGGCCGGAGGTGGCGACCGCGACCGGATCGACGCCGGCGAGCAGGGATTCCTGGCGCTTGTCCTGCCACACGATCACGGGGGTCAGCGGGCTCCCGTCGCGGGCGTCCCATGCGAGCACCGACTCGCCCTGGTGGTCGAGCCCGGCGACGGCGACCTCGTGGCCGTCGGCCTGAGCCAGGACCTCGCCGACCGACTCCACGACGGCATCGAGGATCGCGAGTGGATTCTGCTCGACCAGGCCCGGGCCCGGATGGGTCACCTCCACCGGCCGTCTCGCCTCAGTGAGGAGCCGCAGGTCTGCATCGAACAGGGCGGCCTTGACGGCTGTCGTGCCCTCGTCGATCCCCAGCAGCAGGCTCGTCATGACGGTTCCTCACCGGCCGGCGGCCCGATCATCCCACGGTGGCGCGCGGCGCGCTCCCACCACGGCTCTCCGGACGGCGCCTGAGAGGGCAGCGGCAGCCGGCGTGGAGCGCCCGGCGCGATCCTCCCCAGCTCGGCGAGCATCCCGACGACGTACTCTCCGATCGCCAAGGAGGCCGACAGCCCGGTGGAGCGGATCGCAGCGACGTGCAGGAGTCCGGGCAGCGTCCCCGAGGGCTCGATCACGTAGTTGGCGCCGGCTCTGCCGGCCGGCCGCAGCCCCGCGTAGGCGCCGACACGCTCAGCATGCTCCAGCGGGGGATACATGCGACGGGCCCGCGGCAGGATCAG
>DATFZP010000197.1:0-3213 GCA_035314405.1 Solirubrobacteraceae bacterium
CTCGTCCCACATCCCGCTGGCCGCCCGCTCGTCCAGCCGGCGGTCGTTCTCCTCCAGGTACGGGCTGATCCTCAGATACCACTGGGGGAGGGAGATCAGCCTCACCGGGCCGTGACAGCGCCAGCACGTCCCCCCGGGCTCGACCTGGATCGAGGCGAGCGTCGTCTGGCAGTTCTCGCACCAGTCGACGTTGCCGCTGCCCCGGTAGATGAGGTCGGCCTCCAGCAGCGTCAGGAACAGCCACTGCGACCATCGGTACATGACGGCGTCGGAGCTGAGGAACGAGCGGTCCCAGTCGAAGGAGAAGCCGAGCCGTTGCAGCTGGCCGGTCATGTGGCCGGCACAGTTGGCCACCCACTCGGTCGGGGAGACCCCGCCCGCGATCGCCCCCAGCTCGGCCGGCAGTCCGAAGGCGTCGAATCCGAACGCGAACAGCACTCCCTCCCCCCGGGAGCGCCTGAAGCGGGCGTAGGCGTCGCCGATCGAGTAGCTGCGGACGTGGCCGATGTGGATGTTCCCCGAGGTGAAGGGGGCGGATGGCTTGATGTAGAGGTGCGGCTGCTCGCCGGCGATCGGCGGTGTGCGGAACGCGTCCCGCGCCCGCCAGGCGGCCTGGCGGCGGGACTCCACGGCGTGTGGGTGGTAGCGCTGGATGCTCTCCTCGCTCATCGATCGAGCATAGCCAAGGGCCCTCCCGGGGGTGCGACGATTGCTATGCTCAGGGACACTTGGTCGCCCGTCCTCGACAGGCCCGAATGGCGTCACACCGGTCCCCATTTGGCCCCGCCGCGAGCGGGGCCTTCTCGTCCGCGCCGACTGCGAGGATTCAACGATGGAGATAGAGATAGGACGCGGCAAGAAGGCGCGTCGGGCCTACGGCTTCGATGACATCGCGATCGTGCCCTCGCGGCGCACCCGCGACCCCGACGACATCGACATCTCCTGGAAGCTCGGTCCCTACCAGTTCGAGCTGCCGATGCTCGCGGCGGCGATGGACGGTGTCGTATCGCCGGAGACGGCAGGGATCATCGGGCGCCTGGGCGGCCTGGCGGTTCTCAACCTCGAGGGGATCTTCACCCGCTACGAGGACGCCGAGACCCAGCTCGAGCGGATCGCCGCCCTGCCGAAGGAGGAGGCGACCCGGGAGATGCAGGAGATCTACCGCGAGCCCGTCAAGCCCGAGCTGATCGCCCAACGGATCCGGGAGATCAAGGACGAGAAGGTCGTGGCCGCCGCCTCCCTGACGCCCCAGCGGGTCCTGAAATACCACGAGATAGCGCTCGAGGCGGGTCTCGACGTGCTGATCATCCAGGGGACGGTCGTCTCCGGAGAGCACGTCTCGACCGTGTCCGAGCCGCTGAACCTGAAGGAGTTCATCCCGACGCTCGACGTGCCCGTGGTGGTCGGGGGATGCGCCTCCTACCACACCGGCCTGCACCTGATGCGCACCGGCGCGGCCGGGGTGCTCGTCGGGGTTGGACCCGGCGCCGCGTGCACCACCAGAGGGGTGCTCGGCATCGGGGTGCCCCAGGCGACGGCGATCGCCGACGTGGCCCACGCACGCTCGACCCACATGCTCGAGACGGGGGAGTACTGCCAGGTGATCGCCGACGGGGGTATGCGCAACGGGGGAGACGTCTCCAAGGCGATCGCCCTCGGAGCCGACGCCGTCATGATCGGCTCGCCGCTGGCCCGCGCCTACGAGGCCCCGGGCAGGGGCTTTCACTGGGGCATGGCCACGTTCCACCCGACCCTTCCCCGCGGCGCGCGGGTCGCCACCGCCCAGAACGGCTCGCTCGAGGAGATCCTCGTCGGCCCGGCGAGGGAGAACGACGGGACCTTCAACCTGTTCGGCGGTCTGCGCACCTCGATGGCCACCTGCGGTCACAAGGATCTCGCCGAGTTCAACCGCGCGGAGGTCGTGATCGCACCGTCCCTCCAGACGGAGGGCAAGGCGCTCCAGCGCGAGCAGGAAGTGGGCATGGGCGCCACGAACGGGAAGGTGGCCGCCCTCGTCAATGAGTAGCTCCGCCGTCACGGCCGCCGAGCCGGTCTCCGGCGGGCCGCGGCAGGCGGCGCCCGCGACCGTGGAGGAGGTCGTGGTGATCGACTACGGCGGGCAGTACTCCCAGCTGATCGCCCGCCGGGTCCGCGACTGCGGGGTCTTCAGCGAGCTGCTTCCCCACCGCGTCCCGCTCGCGGAGATCGCCCGGAGGAAACCTCGGGGGATCATCCTGTCGGGCGGCCCGGCGTCGGTGTACGAGCCGGGGGCCCCCCGGCTGGAGCGGGGGCTGCTCGAGCTCGGCGTCCCCGTGCTGGGCATCTGCTACGGGATGCAGCTGCTCGTCCACCAGCTCGGAGGGCGCGTGGAGGAGGCGGAGATCGGCGAGTTCGGCCGCTCCGAGCTGCACGTCGCCGAGGCGGGGAGGCTGCTGCGGGGGATGCCCCGGGAGCAGACCTGCTGGATGTCCCACCGCGACACCGTCTTCGAGCCGCCTTCAGGGTTCACGGCGCTGGCGTCCTCCAGCGGCTCGCCGGTTGCGGCGGTGGAGGACCCCACCAGGGACATCTACGGGATCCAGTTCCACCCCGAGGTCGTCCACACTCCCTATGGCCAGGAGATCCTCACGCGCTTCCTGGTCGATGTCTGCGGCTGCGAGCCCAGCTGGTCGGCGGCATCGATCGTCGAGGAGCAGGTCAGGCGGATCCGCGAGCAGGTCGGGGACGGCAAGGTGATCTGCGGCCTGTCGGGAGGAGTGGACTCCTCGGTGGCCGCGCTGCTCGTGCATCGGGCCGTGGGCGAGCAGCTGACGTGCGTGTTCGTCGACCACGGCCTGATGCGAAAGGACGAGGGCGAGCAGGTCGTCGGCACCTTCAGGGACACGTTCAAGGTCCCGCTCGTGGCGGTCGACGCCGAGGAGCGGTTCCTGGCGAAGCTCGAGGGTGTGGTGGATCCGGAGGCCAAGCGCAAGGCGATCGGGGCGGAGTTCATCAGGGTCTTCGAGGAGGAGGCCGAGAAGCTCGCCGGCGGCGGCGAGGGCGCCCGCTTCCTCGTCCAGGGCACCCTCTACTCCGACGTGATCGAGTCCGGGGGCGGGGCGGGCGCGGCGACGATCAAGTCCCACCACAACGTGGGAGGCCTGCCTGATGACCTCCGTTTCGAGCTCGTCGAGCCGCTGAGGGCACTGTTCAAGGACGAGGTCCGCGCGGTGG
>DATFZP010000198.1:0-4383 GCA_035314405.1 Solirubrobacteraceae bacterium
CGTAGATGCGCTTGCGCTGCTCGGGAATCAGATACCTCAGGCGGTTCTGATCGGGAACGCCCCCCGGGGCGCCCGCCCCCCTGAAGTAGGAGAGGTAGCGCTTGGCCACCTCCACCGCCTCCTCTTCGTCGGCGACCCGGATGTCGACGACGCCGTTGGCGTGCTGGACGTCGATCGGGCCCACCTCCTGCGGCTCGAAGGTCCCGAGGCCCCCGCCGGCGATCATCGCCGGGCCGCCCATCCCGATGCTCGAGTCCTCGGTGGCGATCACCACGTCACAGCACCCCAACAGGGCGGCGTTGCCGGCGAAGCAGTACCCCGAGGCGATGCCGACGAGGGGGACGAGCCCGCTGAGCTGGGCGAACAGCTCGAAGGCGCGGCAGTCCAGACCCGCGACGATCGGCATGTCGACGTCGCCGGGACGCCCGCCACCCCCCTCGGCGAACAGCACCACCGGCAGTCGCCGTCGCTCGGCGAGCTCGAACAGCCGATCCTTCTTGAGGTGGTTGCGCATCCCCTGGGTGCCGGCGAGCACCGTGTAGTCGTAGGACATCGCCACGCAGGGGCGCCCCTCGACC
Organism: Solirubrobacteraceae bacterium; assembly: GCA_035314405.1. Lineage (GTDB taxonomy): Bacteria > Actinomycetota > Thermoleophilia > Solirubrobacterales > Solirubrobacteraceae > Palsa-744. The sequence goes on from DATFZP010000198.1 coordinate 579, forward strand.
TCTCCGACCCCGCCCACGAGGCCGTCGGCCGGGGTGCGTGCGATCAGCTCCTCCCGCGTTCTGCGGAGCTCCTGGGCGGCGAACAGCAGTGGCCCGTACTCGACGAAGCTGCCCTCGTCGAGGAGATCGGAGAGGTTCTCGCGGGCTGTCCGCCGGCCGCGGTCGTGGCGCCGGGCCACGGCCTCCACCCGGGCTGCGTCCAGCCCGATCTCGTGGCGCTCCCGCACCGCCCTGAGGTCGGCCCGCTCGCCGTCCTGCCCCACCTCGGGGGTGCGCGGAGCGAGCGCCCGGCTCCCTGCACCCGGCTCGAGGGTGAGCAGCAGCTGCCCCTCCTCGACGGCGTCGCCGACAGCGACGGCGAGACCCGCGATCACCCCCTCCGCCTCGACCAGCACCTCGTGCTCCATCTTCATCGCCTCGAGCACCACGACCGCGGTGCCGGCCCCGACCGGCTCCTCGTTGCCGTGGGGGATCGCGACGACCACCCCGGCGAAGGGAGCCGTGACCGCCAGCTGATCGGGAGAGGCCATCGCGAGATCATCGCTCACGGGCGCAGCAACTACCATCCGGCCGGTGGCAAGCGGGAACAGCGAGCGCACCGCCGCCGAGCGACGGGAGGCCCTCAAGGTCCTCTACGCCGAGGCTCGCAGCTGTGTGCGCTGCCCCGAGCTCGCCTCCACCCGCAGGACGGTGGTCTTCGGCGCCGGCAACGCCGACGCGGAGCTGATGTTCGTGGGGGAGGCTCCCGGGGCCAGCGAGGACGAGCAGGGGGTGCCGTTCGTCGGACGGGCGGGAAAGCTGCTCGATCAGCTGCTCGTGGAGATCGGGATGGCCCGAGCGGAGGTGTTCATCGCGAACACGTTGAAGTGCAGGCCTCCCGGCAACCGCGATCCCCTGCCGCTGGAGATCGAGAACTGCCGGGGCTACCTCCTCGAGCAGGTCGAGCTGATCCAGCCGACGGTGATCTGCACGCTCGGGAACTTCTCGACAAAGCTCCTGCGCGAGGACCCCACCGGGATCACCCGTCTGCACGGCAAGCCCGAGGTGCTCACGCTGGGGGCCCGTGCGGTGCGCCTGTACCCGATCTACCATCCGGCCGCCGCGCTGTACACCCCCCGGATGCTGGAGACCCTGAGGGAGGATTTCTCGAGGCTTCCCGAGCTGCTCGCCCTCGGCCCGCCGGCCCAGCCGCGGTGGCAGGAGCCTCCCGGCGTCGAGGAGGCCCCGCCGCCCGTCCCGTCCTCCGAGCCGGCCGGATCGCAGGTCCCGCCCGCCGATCAGCTGGGTCTGTTCTGACACGCCCGGTGGACGCGTTCTGGACGCGATTCTGTGGGATTTTCCCTGCAGGAAAGGGGTTTTCTCAGCGTCGTCGAAGTCTTCACCGACGAGGTCCTAATGTCAGCCCCCCAGGCTGCCGATGAAGGTCCTGTCTCCATCCCTCCAGCAGTAACGACCGGCCAGCGCCCCATTCTCCCGCTGGCCGGTCATCTTTAACGCCTCGGCCGGTGGTGCCGGCGGTGGTGGCGCGGCATGAGGACCCGCGGCCCGGCCGGGCCCGGGGCGGGCGCCGCCGGCGGGCGGCCAGGCTCTAGAGTCTTTGGGTGGCCGTTCGCATCCTCCAGACCGCAGGTCCCTCCGAGACGGAATCGCTCGGCGCACAGCTCGCGGGGCTCCTGCGGGGCGGGGACCTCGTGCTCGTGTGCGGGGAGCTCGGGGCGGGCAAGACGACGCTCGTCAGGGGGGCCGCGAGAGCCCTCGGCGTGCGCGACCCCGTGACCAGCCCCACATTCACGATCGGCAACCGCTACCGGGCCGACGGGCTGACGGTCTCTCACCTGGACCTGTATCGGCTCGCCGGACTCGAGCAGGAGGAGCCGGAGCTGCTCGAGGACTACGTCGGCCCCGGGCTGATCGCCTTCGTGGAGTGGCCCGAGCAGGGTTCGCCGGAGCTCGCACAGGCGCGGCTGCAGGTGACCCTCAGTCACGACGGCGGCGATCGCCGCCGTATCGAGGTCGACGGGTCGGGCTCCCCGGCCGCCGGAGAGCCGCCGGCGCGGTGATCGTCCTCGGCTTCGACACCGCCACGCCGGCCAGCACCGTCGCCCTGCGTCTCGCCGACGGGCGCACGGCGGAACGCCGTCACGACCCGCCGCGTGGGGAGCACCCTGGCCACGCGACCCATCTGCTGGACATGGCTGACGGGCTCCTCACCGAGGCCGGCCTCGGCTGGGCGGAGATCGACCGACTGGCCGTCGGGGTGGGGCCCGGAACGTTCACCGGGCTGCGCGTGGGGATCGCGACGGTCCGCGGCCTGGGCCAGTCGCTGTCGACCCCGATCGTGGGCGTGTCCAGCCTGGCAGCGCTCGCGCAGGGCGCCCTGACCCCGCTCGACGGCGACGGGCGGGGACCCGAGGGCGGCGGGCGTGCAGACGACGGGGATCGGATCCTGGCGGTGATCGATGCCCGCCGTGGGGAGGCCTTCGTGGCGGCCTACGAGCGCGGCGAGGGGCCCGGCCCGACCGAGCTGAGCGCGCCTCGGGCGCTCGCGCCCGAGGACCTAGCCGGGGTGATCTATGAGCTCGACGAGGGCGGCGGCGACCGACGGTGGCTGGCGGTCGGCGACGGGGCGATCCGCTTCTCCGAGATCCTGGAGGGGGAGGGAATCCCGACCCCGCCGGAGGACTCGCCGCTGCACCGGATCGGCGGCGGCGCGATCTGCGAGCTGGCGGCCCGCGCCGCCGCGGCCGGGCGCCCGGAGGAGATCGTCCCCGACTATCGCCGCCGCCCGGATGCGGAGCTAGCCTTCCAGGACGCCGGAAGGGGGGACTAGGAGGCGATCATGAGCGAGCGGCCGGTGACCGAGGAGCGGACAGACAACCCACAGGCGAACCCTGCGGCGGCCGTGGTGCTGCGACGGCTGAGCTACCCCGACCTGCCGCAGGTGATCGCGATCGAGCGGAGGGTCTTCCCGACGCCGTGGTCGCTTGCGATGTTCGTGCTCGAGCTGTCCAAGGAGACTGGCATCTGCCTGGCGGCTGTCCAGGGGGAGCGGCTCGTGGGCTATCTGATCTGCTCGCGATACGACACCGTGTGGCACGTGATGAACGTCGCGGTCGACCTCGGCCACCAGCGCCAGGGCCTCGCGTCGAGGCTCCTCGCGGAGCTGTATGCGAGGGTCGGCGACGACCAGGCCCGCTACACGCTCGAGGTCCGCCGGTCCAACCGTGTGGCGATCCATCTGTATGAGCGGGAGGGCTTCCGGGCGGCGGGAACCCGGCGGCGCTACTACCAGGACAACGGGGAGGACGCCCTCGTGATGTGGCGTACCCCGGCGACCCTCGCGGGGTCGCTCGCCGACGTGCCGAACCCCGGATCGCTGTGAGCGTCCTCGCGCTCGAGACGAGCTGCGACGACACGTGCGCGGCGGTCCTCGACGGGAGCGGGCGGCTGCTCGCCAACGTGATCTCCTCCCAGCGCGCCCACGACCGCTTCGGGGGGGTGGTCCCCGAGATCGCCTCCCGACACCACCTGGAGCTCGTGAACCTCGTCGTGGAGCGGGCGCTCGAGGAGGCCGGGGCGAGCATCGGGGAGATCGAGCTCGTCGCCGCCACCCAGGGACCCGGCCTCGTGGGGGCGCTGCTCGTGGGCCTCTCGACGGCGAAGGGGCTGGCTGCGGCCAGGCGGCTGCCGTTCGTCGCCGTGGACCACCTCCAGGGACACGTCGCCGCGAACTTCCTCGCCGGCGTGAGCGCCGGGCCGGACGGGGCGCCGGCGGGCTCCTTCGAGCCGCCGTTCGTATGCCTGA
>DATFZP010000199.1:0-15066 GCA_035314405.1 Solirubrobacteraceae bacterium
AGTCCTCCGAACGCTGGGCGCTCGAGGCCTACCATCTCGGCAACAAGACCGGTGAGCCCGACACGATCACCGCCGTCGGCGCACAGCTCGGTGAGATCCGCTACTTCCAGGGGCTCTATGGGGAACTCGTGGAGCAGACCGCGCGGTTCGCCGGCGCAAAGGACAGCGTCGCGTCGTGGCGCGCCGCCTTCGCGCTGTCGCTGAGCGAGGGTGGCCGCGAGCAGGAGGCGCTGGAGCTCGCGAGGGTCGAGGACCTCCGCGCGATCCGCTCGGATGACACGTGGGCGATTGCGGCGATCATCTGGGCGGCGATCTGCGCCCGCCACGCCTTCGAGGGCGTGGAGGATCTCTACGAGCTGTTCTCCCCGTACCCCGGCCAGCTCGTGGCCACGGGCGGGATCGTTGTCTACGGATCAACCGACTGGGCGCTCGGGATCTTCGCCGCCACGCTCGGCCGCCACGACGACGCCCACCGTCACTTCGCCGACTCGGCGGAGGTCACCGCGAGGCTCGGCGCGCCGCTGCTCCTCGCCCTCACCCGGGCGAGCTGGGCCCGGAGCCTCATCGCCCGTGGCTTCCCCGAGGACATCGACCGCGCACGGCCGATGCTCGCGGACGCCGGCGAGGTGGCCGAGCGGATGGGCGCGGGAGGCATCACACGGGCGGTCGCCGAGTGCAACGCGGCGCTTTCGGCCCTCACACTCTCGAGCGACGACGATCGACCAGGGCCGGCCCCCGAGGCCCCGGGCGCTCACCTGCGCTCCAGGACGAGCCGGTAGTGGTCGAAGAGCTCTCGCTCGAAGCAGACTTTGTTCGCGCTCACGCCCGAGGTGAAGGCGAGCCGGAAGTCGGGGCTCGCCAGCCAGCGGGGCAGGAGTTGTAGCTTGAGCAGGCGCTTGCGGAAGCTCGACGCCCTGATCCGCCGGTTCCACTGCTCGATCGTCTCGATGTAGTCGAGCCGGCCGCACGTGCTCGAGACCAGGCGAAAGTGGGGCTCGGCGCTGCGCAGCACCTGCTCACGGCCGAACGGGAGCCACGCCCCGGGAAACTGGCGGCCCATGAGGGCGAGGTACCACTCGTCGGACTCCCGCTCGGGGACCCCCCGCATCGCCTCGATCTCGACCTCCTGCACCGGGATCATGTTGCGGCCGAAGACCGAGGTCTGCAGGTAGAAGCGGCCCCCCTCGCGCAGCGCCCCGGCCACGTTCGCAAACAGGCTCTCGTAGATCTCCTCCTGGCGCCCGGCGAGGTAGTCATCCGGCGAGCAGAAGTGCTCGAAGGCGCCGAGGCTGACGACGGCGTCGAAGGCGCCGAAGTTCTCACGGGTGACCTTCCTCGCGTCGTAGAGGTGAACGTCGAGGCCGTGGCGCCGACAGGCCCTCACCTGCGCCGAGGACAGGGTCACCCCCACCCCGGTGGCGCCACGCTCGCGGATGCAGCTCAGCAGCCCTCCCCAGCCGCAACCGAGGTCCAGCACACGCCGTCCCGGGGCGATCCCGACCTGTTCGGCCACGTACCCATGCTTGCGTCGCTGGGCCTCCTCGAGGCTGAGGGAGAAGTCTCCGTCGTACTTGGCCCCGCTGAAATCGGCGAGCTCCCCGAGGCTCAGGCGGATGATGCTGTCGATCAAGGAGTAGCTGAACTCGAGATCGTCGCGGTCAGCCATCTTCGCACCGATCCAATCGGAGCCCTGCGAGCACCCCCACCACTACTCCCCCCTTGGCTCTCCGCCGAGCTCCGTCCTCAGGAACTGCTCCGCGAGGCGCCTGGGCGCCCGGCAGAGCCACGCTTCGACGATCAGCTCGGTGAGCTCCTGCAGGCCGATCTTCTCCAGGCGCACGAGCACCGCCGCGAAGCCGTCGAAGTGGGGGGTGGTGAAGTAGACACCGGGGTCGTCGGCGAGCAGCGCCTCCTTCGCGCCGAGATGTTCCACCCGGACCCCGAGGATTGGCCCGTCCGGGGCATCCCCTCCGAGCGCCCGGATTTCGGATGGGCGCAGTGGGCGCTCCCACACGAACCCCTTGTCCCGCACGCGCCAGAAGGCGTGTCCGCGGGAGGATCGCTCGTTGGTCTCCGGCAGAGAGAGGGCGATTCGGCGCACGTCACCAAAGCTGGACACGGTGGAAACCTACTGTCCTCCGGCAACTGCCGGTTGGCCCGCTAGCCTTGAGTAATGCTCACTCAGGCAGATAGAGCGGCCGAGCGCCGTCGTGTGAAGCTCGAGGAGATCGAGCGCCAGGTCAAGGACGGATCGCTGAGGATCCGCAAGATGACCCCCGAGGAGCGTCGACGGTATGCACCCAACGTGCCCGCCGAAGCGGCGCGCAAGTGAACAGGGCGCCTCGCTCGGCGTGCGGCGCTGGGCGGCCCGTCGCTGAAGCGGCCCCGTCGCTCCCGCTCACACGCGACTAGCTCGCTCTGGTTTTGACGTACCTGGTTGTCCCGATGCTGGTGCCGGCGCCGTCGGTCGCGGAGATGCGGTAGTAGTAGGTGGTTTTCGCAGACAGTTCGGAGAGAGTGGCCGACACGGGCTTCGGTTTGGTGCCCGGCACCGGCAGCGAGGAGCACGGCACGCTCTTCCCGAGTGAGGTGGTGGGACCGTATTCGAAGCTGCACGCGCTCACCTTCCCTCCGTTCGGGTTCACGGTCGCGTGCAGCAGCGCCGAGCTCGCCGTCACGGAGCTCGCTGATTTCGTCACCACCGTCGGCTTGGTTTCGGAGGAGGGACCGTTGAACGCGCCCAGGCCGATCGGGGCGCCGACACCGGAGGGGCCGTCGAAGCCGCCGGCAGCGTCGCATGCGGTGCTGCCGAGGCAGTCGAGGTCTCCGAGCAGTTCGTTGACTTCTGGCTCCCCGCACGGCCCCGGTTCCTCACCGTCGCAGTAACCGTCTCCGCCCTGGGTGACGTCATACAGGGAGGAGGACTGGCCGAGGTGGGTGTAGAGGGTGGAGGCCGGGTAGCTGACCCCGTGGCTTCCTCCAGCGAGGCCGAAGAGGCCGGCGACGAGGGGTGAGGAGAGCGAGGTGCCGCCGACGGTCAGCCACCCCGGCGTGAATTTCGGTTCATAGACGTAGCTGTCGTAGATGTCGAAGCCGGTGTACGGGTCGGCCACCGCCGCGATGTCGTTGTCGAGGCGTTTGGTCCCGCACGCCGTGCTCGCCCAGCCCGCAGCAGTCTGCTGCCAGGCGGGTGCAGTGAACAGGGTGCTGCACCCGCCTCCCGTGGCGCTGAACTGTTTGAATTCTTCCACCGAGGGCCTGCCGCTGTCGTTCCACACGGTCTCGCTCTTGCGTGCCCCCGCGGTGGTGAGCGCAAGCGATGTGCCGCCGACCGCCACCACCGTCGTGAGCGAGGCCGGACCGTTCGGGAGTTCGGGGGCGACGCCCCCGACGTTGGCGACGTTGTCCCAGTCCAGGTAGCCCGAATCGCCGGCCGATGCCGTGATCACCACTCCGGGGTCGTTGTATGCCGAGCGTTCCGCTTCACCCAGTTCGGTCTCGAGCGTGCCGTAGGAGTTGGAGACCTCCGTCGCCCCCAGCTTCACGGCCTCGGTGACGGACTTCGCGAGATCCGAGAGGCTTTCCGAGTCGGCCTCGACCACCAGGATCTTGCAGCTCGGGCAGACGCTGTGGACGGTCTCCACGTCGAGCGACATCTCGACCGACCAGCCTCGTTTGTCGGCAGCCGGCAGCGACGTCGTGCTCCCGGTCTGACCCACCTTCTGGAAGCAGCCGTTCGCCGTGGTGCAGGCGGCGAGCCCGTACTCGGTGTCGAAGGCCGAGAGGTCTTTTTCGATGGTCGGGTCGTCGAAGGCATCGACGATCCCGACCGTCTGTCCGGTGCCGCCGGCCGACGGGGAGAAGCTGTATGCGGTCGCGAGATCGGCAGGGGTCAGTCCCCCCGCCGGCCCTTTGGAGTAGGCGCCGGCGGCAGCCAGATAGGGGCTCGCCCCGGCGGCTTCCGGCGGGGCGGAGACGAGGGCCAGCGCGAAGCAGGAGGCGCGTCCACGACCGGGGGCGGGGCACACCGGCCGGACCTTCGCATAGCGCGTCCCGATCGGCAGGCTGGGGGCGCCGGTCGAGGCGGCGAGGCCCTCATCGGCGCCGACCGCACCGAGGGCGGCCGAGCTGAACAAGACGAGACCAACGACTATCGCTCCTCGCATGATGTGTCTGTCCCTCCTTGGAAGTCCGCGGCCACGAGCAAGGGTAGCCCACGACAGGCGTCCGGGGAACAGGTTGGACGAATTGCCGAGCGCTGCCTACGCCTGCTCACCATCTCGGCGGAGCCGTCGGGCCGCATATCATCCTCGCGCCGGCACCGGCGAGGGCGACCGTCCGCAAGCGAACTCGGGGAGGGATCCATGGAGTATGTGAACCTCGGAGCAACAGGCCTGCGCGTCTCGCGCGTGTGCCTGGGCATGATGAGCTTCGGCGAGGGCAGCGACAGGCCGTGGGTGCTCGACGAGAGCGCCGCCGAACCGATCGTGACGGCCGCCGTCGAGGGTGGGATCACGTTCTTCGACACGGCCGACACCTACTCGGCCGGCGCCAGCGAGATCGCGACGGGGCGCCTGCTCGCGAAGCTCCTCCCCCGCGATCAGGCGGTCCTCGCCACCAAGGTCTTCATGCCGATGACTCCCGGTGAGAACGGAGGGGGGCTCTCGCGGAAGCACATCCTCAGCGCGATCGACGCGTCCCTGGAGCGTCTGCAGATGGACTACGTGGACCTCTACCAGATCCATCGCTGGGACAACCGCACGCCGATCGAGGAGACGATGGGGGCCCTGCACGACATAGTCCGCTCGGGCAAGGCGCGATACATCGGCGCGAGCAGCATGTTCGCGTGGCAGTTCGCGAAGGCTCAGCACGTCGCCGAGCGCAACGGCTTCACCCCGTTCGTCTCGATGCAGAACCACTACAACCTGATCTACCGCGAGGAGGAGCGGGAGATGATCCCGCAGTGCATCGAGGAGGGCGTCGGGGTGATCCCGTGGAGCCCACTCGCGCGGGGCGTCCTCGCGGGCAACCGCACGCGCGAGGGAGAGCGGCTGACGAGTCGTGCCGACTCCGACCCGTTCACCGACTACCTCTACAGCCAGCCCACCGACTTCGACGTCGTCGAGCGGGTGGCCGAGGTCGCGGCCGAGCGCGACGTGTCAAGCGCCCAGGTCGCGCTCGCGTGGCTGCTGCACAAGCCGGGCGTCACCGCGCCGATCGTTGGGGCGACCAAGCCCGGCCACCTGCATGACGCCCTGGCCGCCGAGCAGCTGAAGCTGACCGAGGAGGAGATCTCACGCCTGGAGGAGCCCTACCGCCCCCACCCCGTGCTCGGTCACGGGTAGCTCGTGCCGTGCCCCAGCAGCGATCTGACCTGCCGGGCGATCTCGAGATCCTCCCGGCTCGCCACGACCAGCGCGTGGACCCCGGCGCCGTGTGACCCGATCTCGGCGTCCGCTCGAGCCTCGCGGTTGCGGTCCTCGTCGAGTGACACCCCCAGGAATCCCAGCCCCGCGGCGGCCTCTGCTCGCACCACGCTGGAGTTCTCTCCCACCCCGCCGGTGAACACCAGCGCATCGAGCCCTCCGAGTGCGGCGGCCATCGCCGCGATCGCGGCCCGCAGCCGGTGGAGGTACACCTCCAGTGCCAGTCGCGCGTGGGGCTCCCCGGCCGCGCCGCGGGCCAGGACCTCGCGCATGTCGGCGGTGCCGCTGAGGCCGAGCAGCCCCGACTCGTGCTCGAGCGCGTCGCCCACGGCGCCGGTGGACAGCTCCTCGCGCCCCGCCAGCCACATCAGCATTCCCGGATCGACGTCGCCGGAGCGGGTCGCCATCACCAGGCCCTCGACGGGGGTGAACCCCATCGTGGTGTCGATCGAGGCGCCGTCCCGGATCGCACACAGCGACGCGCCTGCCCCCAGGTGGGCGCTCACGACCCGCAGACCCGATGCGGATCGGCCGAGCAGCTCGGGCGTGCGCCTGGCGATCCAGGCATGTGACAGGCCGTGGAAGCCGTAGCGACGCAGACCCCAGCGCTCCCGCCAGCGCGCTGGCAGGGCGTAGGTGACGGCTGCCGGGGGGATGCCGGCGTGGAAGGCGGTGTCGAAGCAGGCGACCGCGGGCAGCTGCGGCAGGGCGTCGCTGACGAGATCCAGGGCGGCGAGCGACTTCGGCTGGTGCAGCGGGGCGATGTCGACGAGCCGGCGCAGCTCCCCCTCGACCCTCGGTGTGATCCTCACGGCTTCCCGGAGGCGCTCGCCTCCGTGCACGATGCGGTGTCCGACCGCGTCGGCCTCTCCGAGGGGGGAGCGCAGCGCCCCGATCAGCTCGTCGCGGTCGACCTGCGCCCGCGGGGCCGGGAGCTCGCGCGCCTCAAGCGTCGCGTCGCCGCCGTCGAGCAGCGTCAGCTTCAGGCTGCTGGAGCCGGCGTTGACGACCAGCACGCGCATGAGCCCTAGGCGCCGGCGCTCGGCCCGGGGGGCTCTGCCGACGGCCCGTCGACCCGGAGCTCGCCCGGCCAGGCCCAGTTGCGCAGCTCGGGCGGGTCGTCTCCGTGCTCGCGGGTGTAGGCACGGTGGCGCAGCCGCTCGTCGATCATGTGCTGACGCAGGTGTGAGGCCCGCTCGATCAGCCCGGGGACGCGGTCGATCACGTCGATCACGAGATGGAAGCGGTCGAGGTCGTTGAGCATCACCATGTCGAACGGCGTGGTGGTGGTCCCCTCCTCCTTGTATCCCCGCACGTGGATGTTCGGGTGGTTGGTGCGGCGGTAGGTGAGGCGGTGGATCAGCCACGGGTATCCGTGGTAGGCGAAGATCACCGGCCGCCGCACGGTGAACAGCGCGTCGAACTCCTCCTCGGAGAGACCGTGAGGGTGCTCGCTGTCTGGCTCCAGGCGCATCAGGTCCACGACGTTCACCACCCTCACCCTCAGATCGGGCAGCTCGCGCCTGAGGATCGCCGTGGCGGCGAGCGTCTCGAGCGTCGGCACATCCCCGGCGCACGCGAGCACGACGTCCGGCTCGGCTCCTTCGTCGCTGCTCGCCCAGTCCCACACCCCGATCCCCCGGGTGCAGTGTGCGACCGCCTCCTCGATGCCCAGATAGTCGAGCGCAGGCTGCTTGCCGGCGACGATCACGTTGACGTAGTCGCGACTGCGCAGGCAGTGATCGGCCACCGACAGCAGGCAGTTGGCGTCCGGAGGGAGATACACGCGAACGATCTCCGCCTTCTTGTTGACCACGTGATCGATGAAGCCCGGGTCCTGGTGGGAGAACCCGTTGTGGTCCTGGCGCCAGACGTGGGAGGAGAGCAGGTAGTTCAGCGAGGCGATCGGCATCCGCCAAGAGATCTCCCGCGTCACCTTCAGCCACTTGGCGTGCTGGTTGAACATCGAGTCGACGACGTGGATGAAGGCCTCGTAGCAGTTGAACATGCCGTGGCGGCCCGTCAGCAGGTAGCCCTCGAGCCAGCCCTGACACAGGTGCTCGGAGAGCACCTCCATCACCCGCCCGTCGACGGCGAGGTGGTCGTCGCTCGGCAGCGTCTCGGCCTCCCACACCCGATTGGTGACCTCGAACACGGCGCCGAGGCGGTTGGAGACGGTCTCGTCGGGACCGACGAGACGGAAGCTCTCGCGGTTGCGCAGGATCACCTCTCGCAGGAAGCCCCCCAGCAGGCGCGTCGCTTCGCTCGTGGCCGCCCCCGGCCGGGGCACCGCGACGGCGTGATCGCGAAAGTCGGGCATCTCCAGCTCGCGCAGCAGCAGACCGCCGTTGGCGTGGGGGTTGGCCCCCATGCGGCGCTCGCCCCGGGGTGCGAGCGCGGCGAGCTCAGCCCGCAGTGCGCCACCCTCGTCGAACAGCTCCTCGGGCACGTAGGAGCGCAGCCACTGCTCGAGCTGGCGCAGGTGCTCGGGCTTTGAGTCCAGGTCCGCGAGAGGCACCTGATGGGACCTGAAGGACCCCTCGCTCGGCAGCCCGTCGACCGTCTTGGGACCCGTCCAGCCCTTCGGGCTGCCCAGCACGATCATCGGCCAGCGCGGCCTGCCGAGCTCGCCCTCGGAACGCGCCCGGCGCTGAATCGCGGCGATCTCCTCGACGGTCTCGTCGAGGGTCCGGGCCATCAGCTGGTGCATCACCGCAGGCTCCGAGCCCACCACGAACCGCGGCGCGTAGCCGTAGCCCTCCAGAAGCGATCGCAGCTCGGCCTCCGGGATCCGGGCCAGCACCGTCGGGTTCGCGATCTTGTAGCCGTTGAGGTGGAGCACGGGCAGGACCGCTCCGTCGCGAGCGGGGTTCAGGAACTTGTTCGAGTGCCAGCTCGCAGCGAGCGGTCCCGTCTCGGCCTCCCCATCCCCGATCACGCAGCAGGCCACCAGGTCCGGGTTGTCGAACACGGCCCCATGGGCGTGCAGCAGGCAGTAGCCGAGCTCGCCGCCCTCGTTGATCGAGCCTGGCGTCTCGGGGGCGGCGTGGCTGGGGATGCCCCCGGGGAAGGAGAACTGGCGAAACAGCCGCCGCAGCCCCTCCTCGTCGTGGCCGATGCGCGGGTACACCTTGCTGTAGGTCCCCTCCAGGTAGACGTTGGCGACGACCCCCGGCCCACCGTGGCCCGGACCGACCACGAAGATGGCGTTCAGGTCCCGCTCACGGATCACCCGGTTCAGATGGGCGTAGATGAAGTTCAACCCGGGAGTGGTCCCCCAGTGACCCAGCAGCCGCGGCTTGATGTGCTCGATCCTCAGGGGCTCACGCAGCAGCGGGTTCGCCAGCAGGTAGATCTGGCCGACCGAGAGGTAGTTGGCGGCGCGCCAGTAGGCGTTCAGCAGGCCCAGCTCCGAGTCCGAGAGTGGACCCGGTTGATCTGTCGCGACGCGATCGGCGCTCACCGCGGGCACTCTACGCCCGGCGGAGGCCTCCCGGCCGGGGGGAGACGGCGCCGGGCAGCGCGGCGGAGGACCTCGGCAGCTCGCCGGCGGGCTCTCGGCCCGCGGGAGGACTCAGCCGTCGGCCAGCGGGGAGACGTAGCGCAGGAACGGCACGATCCCGAGGGGAGCCCCGGTAGCCGCGACGATCAGCTCGGTGGTGTCCAGGCGCCGCCCGCAGCGGTGAACGTGCTCGGCGAGCCAGCGCTGGATCGGGGCCACCTCGCCGCGGCGCAGGCCATCCTCCTGCGACCCGAGCTCGGCCTCCATCGCCTCCCACAGCTGCGCGGCGATCAGGCAGCCGAGGGCGTAGCTCGGGAAGTAGCCGAAGCTCCCGGCGCCCCAGTGGATGTCCTGCAGGCAGCCGAGGGCGTCACTGGGGACCTCGACGCCGAGCAGCCGGAGCATGCCCTCGCGCCAGGCCCCGGGGAGCTCTCCCACGGACAGCTCGCCGTCGATCAGCGCCAGCTCGAGCTCGAAGCGCAGGACGATGTGCAGCGGGTAGGTGAGCGGGTCGGCTGACACGCGGATCGTCGAGGGCTCGACGCCGACGAGGGTCGCGTGCAGGTCACGGGCCGCGATGGGGAAGCCGCCGGCCCCGAGCTCCCCGGCCAGCACCTCGGCGAAGGCCGGGTGGCGGGCCACGTGGTTCTCCCAGAACTTGCTCTGGGACTCGTGGATCGACATCGAGGTCCCTACCCCGAGGTTGGTGCTCTCCAGGGCGGGGTCGATCTGGCGCTCATACAGCGCGTGGCCGTACTCGTGCAGAGAGCTCAGCAGCGACTCCACGTCTCCGTCGCTGTAGCGGGTCGTCAGGCGCGTGTCGCCGGGGCCGATCCACGCGGTGAAGGGGTGGGCCGAGACGTCGACCCGCCAGCTCTCGTGCTCCACCCCGAGCCGCCTGAGTGTTCCCGCCACGGCCAGCTGCTGGGCCGCGACGGGGACTGCGAGCGTCCTTCTGGGCGAGCGGACGCGGGCGCGCTCGACGAGCGGGGGCAGCGCCAGCGCGAGCTCGCCGAACACCCGCCGCAGCTCCTCCACACGCAGCCCGAAGTCGTAGTCGCTGAGGAGCGCCTCGTAGGGCGTCTGACCCGGCTCGGCGAGGCACTCTCCGCGGGCCCGCGCGAGCTCGATGTTGCGCTGAAGGGCGGGAGCGAAAGCGTCGAAGTCATCGCGCTCTCGCGCCTTGCGCCAGCTCTCCTGACCGTCGGTGCTCGCGCGGGCGAGCTCGCCTGCCAGCTCCTGCGGGACGCGACGGGCCCGCTCCCAGTCGCGACGGGCCAGACGCACGATGTCTCGATCGAGCTCGCCGAGCGTCGCCCCTTCGAGCTCGTCGAGCCACTCGCCGATCTCCTCCGCGGTGGCCAGCTCGTGGGTCAGGCCGGCGAGCGTCCCGAGTCGCCGGGCCCTCGCCCCCGCGCCCTCCGGGGGCATCGTCACGAGCTGATCCCACTCGACGAGCATCTGCACGGACGCCAGGTCGGCGAGCTCCGCCACGCGTGCGCGCAAGTTCCCCAGGGCGGGCATCCAGCAGAGCCTAGTCTCCTCTGGGCCCGAGGCGGGGTCGGCCCGGTCGGAGGTCATCGCGATAAGGTCACTGCGACCAGCGAACGAGGGGGCGATCATGTCGACCATCAGCCGGGCCGCCGCTGCGGGTACTCACGAGGTCCTCAACCAGCCGCCGCCGCTCGTCGACCACAACGCGTTCGACGCCGACTCCGCGCTGCGGGAAGCAGTGATCCGGGAGGGAGGAGAGTGGGGCCTGGACCGGATCCGCGACTTCGGCGCCGTCGTCGCGTCCGCGGAGGCACTCGATCACGCCCGCCGGGCCCAGCGCAACATCCCCGTGCTCAGGACCCACGACCGCTACGGAAACCGCGTCGACGAGATCGACTACGACCCGTCGATGCACTGGATGCTGCGTCTCGGCGTCGAGCGCGAGGTAAACACGCTGCCCTGGAGGGACTCCAGGCCCGGCGCGCACGTCGTCCGCGCGGGGATGTTCCACCTGTTCAACCAGCTGGACACCGGTCCCTGCTGCCCGATGTCGATCAACTACGCAGCCGTGCCCACGATGCGCCAGGACCCGGCGCTCGCCGCCGAGTGGGAGGAGCGCCTCACGCTCCCCGACTACGACTCGTTCGCCCAGGCGGGGATGGCTTTCACCGAGAAGCAGGGGGGCTCGGACCTGCGCGCCAACTCCACCGTCGCCGAGCCGATCGGCGACGGGTGGTTCGAGCTGACCGGCCACAAGTGGTTCTGCACCCACCCCGTCTTCGACGTGTTCTTCACGCTCGCACAGACCGAGGCCGGGATCACCTGCTTCGTGGCCGAGCGCCCCCATCCCGGATTCCGCATCGAGCGCCTGAAGGACAAGCTCGGCGGGCGATGCCTCGCCTCCTCGGAGGTCGAGTACGACCACCTGCCGGCGAGGATCCTGGGTGAGGAGGGTCGTGGGACGGCGTTCGTGGTGGAGCAGCTGATCTGGACCCGGCTGGACACGATGATGGCGGTCACCGGGATGATGCGACGGGTGCTAGCCGAGGCGATCTGGCACGCACGCCACCGTTCGGCGTTCGGGGCGCCGCTCGCCCGCCAGCCGGCGATGGTCAACGTGCTCGCCGACATCGCCGTGGAGTCCGAGGCGGCGACCGCGTCAGCGATGAGGATCGCTCGCGCGTTCGACTCCGAGGATCCGAGCGAGGCCGCCTTCCGCCGTCTCGCCCTGGCCGTGATGAAGTACTGGGTGTGCAAGCGCGGCGCTCCGCTCGCAGCCGAGGCGCTCGAGTGCCTGGGGGGCAACGGCTACGTCGAGGAGGCGCCGATGGCGCAGTTCTACCGCGACATCCAGATCGGAACGGTGTGGGAGGGCTCGGGCAACGTGATCGCGCTCGACGTGCTGCGGGCGCTGGGGCGGGAGCCCGAGGGCGCTCCGGCGTTCCTGGCCGAGTGCGAGCTGGCCGCCGGGGCCGATCGCCGCTTCGACGCCCACATGGCGAAGGTGAGGGAGGGGCTGACAGCGCTGGCCGCCGATCCCGCGATGGCGGAGTGGAGCGCGCGGAGGGTCGTCGAGGACATGGCCCTGGCGCTGCAGGCCAGCCTGCTGCTGCGCCACGCGCCGGCGGCGATCTCGGAGGCGTTCTGCGGCGGGCGCCTCGCCGAGCGTGGCCTGGCGTTCGGCGATCTGCCCTCGGGCACCCAGGGCGGCTCGATCGTCGAGCGTGCCCTGGCGCTGTAGCGCCGCGAAGGGCCCGGCGAGCTAGGCGACGGCGGGCGCCGCGAGCGGGCCGACGGCCGGACAGGGTCCGGACGGGCGCATCGCCCCGACGGCCTGCCGCAGGGGCGAGCGGCGGGTGCGCCGACCTGACTCTCGGCACTCCCCCCGGGGCGGGGCGGCGCCGACGTCGGCCAACGCACGGTCACGGTCCCAGTAGGCGACGAGCTTCGTGACCTTGCCTTCCCGCAGGTGGAACAGGTTCGCCCGCTCCTGGCCGATCTCCACGCCGCTGCACTTGCCCCGGCCGCTCGCGTAGGTGAGGGCGAGGACGCGATCGCCGTCGAGCTCGCGGAACTCCAACGCTTCGCTGTGGTACTCCTCCCAGGCGCTCTGGAAGTCGAGCAGGCTGGGGGCGAGGGCTCCGAGCCCCTTCCAGCATCCCGGTTCGGGGCCGTCCGCGACGACGAACTCGATCTCGGGGTCGGCCCACTCGACCGATCCGTAGTCGCCGCGTTCCCAGGCCGCGGAGATCATCCGTACATGGTTCAGGTTTGCCGACGCTCTGAGTGTCATTGGTTCACCCTGCCCTTGGTTGGATTCGCCGTTGCACACCACTCACAATGCACGGCAGGTCCGCGTCTGTGTGTGAGCATGGTCACGCGGGCGCCCGAAAGCCCCGCACCGCGGTCGCCGAGGAGACCTCGGCGGCGCGTCGATCAGGGCGCCGGAGGCCGAGTCTGGCAGACTTCCGGCCCGTGGCGCCGACCAACAAGGCCATCACACCGCAGCTGAGCGTCGAGCGCCTGGCGGGCACCTTTCCCGGCGATCTCGGGATCGAACTGACGGAGATCACCGACGAGCACGTCCGCGGAAGACTGCTGGTCGACGAGCGCCACCTGCACCCGATGGGGGAAGTGCACGGTGGCGCATGGGTGGCCTTCGCCGATACGGTCGCGGCATGGGGAACCATGAGGCATCTGCCGGAGGGACGCGGCTTCACGACGGTCGAGCTGAAGATCAACGTGCTCGCCGCCGGCCGGGACGGCGATGAGCTGAACGCCATCGGCACGCCCCTGCACGTCGGATCGCGCACCCAGGTCTGGCAGGTCCAGGTCTTCCGCGGCGAGCGGCTCGCCGCCAACTTCGGCTGCACGCAGATCGTGCTGTGAGCCGCGCTCAGGCCGACAGGGCCCGGTCGCCCGAGCGGGCGCCGATCGCGTAGGCGCCCGGCTCGATCCGTGCGGTGCGGCGGCGATAGGTGCTCCACAGCCACGGCCACTGGCTCGGGTCGTTGCCGTTCTCGTCCACGTACCAGCTCGTACAGCCCGTGTGCCATACCGTCTCGGCGAGGGCCGCTCGGAGTTCTCGGTTGAAGGCCTCGGCGGACTGCCGCGTGACCTCGATCCGGTCCGAGCGGGTCGTGGCGAGCGCGTCGAGGGCCGAGATCACGTGGGCGACCGCCGCCTCGATCACATAGATCACCGAACCCGTGCCCCCGTTCGTGTTGGGGCCGTAGATCAGGAACATGTTGGGGAAGTCCGGGACCGCCAACCCGAGATAGGCATGTGGCACCGGATCCCACTCCTCGGCGAGGCGCCGACCGCCGGCCCCGACGATCTCCATCGGGGCGACGAAGCCATGCGTCCGAAAGCCCGTCGCGAGGACGATCACGTCGGCCGGGCGCTCGGCGCCGCCCTCCAGGCGCACCCCGGTGGGGGTGACCTCGGCGATCGACTCGGTGATGAGCTCGACGTTGGGCTCCAGGAGGGTGGGGTACCACTCGTCGGTGAGCATGATCCGCTTGCACCCGATCTCGTCCGTCGGCGTGACCTTGCCGCGGAGCTCGGGGTCCTTGATCGTCTTCTCGATCTGATGGCGGCCGGCGGCGCGGAACGGGGCCAGCAGCGCCCTGTGGCTCGTCATCCCGGCCGCGCCCACATCCATGAACGCGAACGTCAGCATGCGGTCGAGACGCTGCACCGCCGGGAAGCGTTCGAACAGCCGCTTGGCGCGCTCCGAGTAGGCGAAATCGGCCTTAGCGATCGTCCACCCGGGGGAGCGCTGGAAGACGTCGACGTGCTCGACGATCGGCTGGATCCGGGGGACAGACTGGATCGCGCTGCAGCCGGTGCCCACGACCGCGACCCGCTTGCCGGTGAGGTCCACGTCGTGGCGCCACTCGGCCGTGTGGAAGATCGGACCGGAGAAGCTCTCGAGGCCCGGGATCGAGGGCATCTTCGGCACCGAGAGCTGTCCGCAGGCCGTGATCAGGATGTCCGCCTCGAACGGGCCGCCGCTCGTCTGCAGCAGCCACTTGCAGCGCTCCTCGTCCCATTCCGCGCGCCTCACCTCTGTACCCGTTCGGACCTTCTCGAGCACTCCGTGGCGTGCCGCCACGTCCTCGAGATAGGCCTGGATCTCGGCCTGGGGCGCGAAGCGGCGGGACCATCGCGGGTTGGGCTCGAACGAGAACTCGTACAGGTGCGACGGGACGTCGCACGCCGCCCCGGGGTAGGTGTTGTGGTGCCAGACTCCGCCCACCCGCTCGCCCTGCTCGAACACGGTCACCTCAGGATGGCCCGCGCGGGTCAGCAGGATCGCGGCACCGAGGCCGCCGAAGCCGCCGCCGACGATCGCGACCGACCTTCCCCCGATCCTGCCGGCGCTGCTCCCGTTCGCGTGAACCCCCGTGGCCACGGCCTGAACACTACTCCCCTGCCGCTCCTCCCCGCCACCGCGCTCCCCCGCCACCGCGCGCCCCCGCCACCGCGCTCCAGTAGACTCGGCCGCCCGTCGGCGGACCGGCGTCTCGCCGGGCGCGAGGTCGAGGTGGACAGGGAGAGAGGGACGGTATGCGACAGCTCACGAGCCTGGATGCCCAGTTCCTGGCGATCGAGGACGGGCGCAACTACGGCCACGTCAGC
>DATFZP010000200.1:0-2096 GCA_035314405.1 Solirubrobacteraceae bacterium
CCTTGCCCTGCAGCCGCTCGCGGCCGCGCTGCACGGCGGCGATGAACTTCGACAGGTTGACCTCGAGCGTGTTCAGGATCTCGTCGGCGTAGTCCTCCGCCCCTAGCCGGATCTCGCGCTCACGCGCCCGGGCGTCCTCGACGATGTCCTCGGCCGCCCGCTCGGCCTGCTTGGTGACCTCCTCCTCGCCGACCAGGCGGTCCTGGCGCTCACGAGCGTCCTTGATGATCCGCTCGGCCTCTTTCTTGGCCTCGGCGAGCATCTCCTGACGCTCCTTGACGATCCACCTCGCCTGCTTGATCTCCTCCGGGATCGTCGCCCGCATCTGGTCGAGGATGTCGTAGATTTCCTCCTTGTCGACGCGCACCTGGTCGGTGAGTGGGACCGGCTTGGCGTTGTGCACCAAGTCGTCGAGCTTGTCTATCAGTACGAGGACATCCATCTTCTTTTCACTTTCGTCAGCGTGTCAGCTCTTCCTGCAACCGCCTTGCGACCTCGTCGGGGACGAGGTCGTCGATTCTTCCACCGAAGGTCGCCAGCTCCTTGACGCCGCTCGAGGAAAGGAAACTGTACTGGGGGCTGGCCATCAGGTACACCGACTCGATCTCCGGGTCCTGGCGACGGTTGAGCTGGTTCATCTCGAGCTCGTACTCGAAGTCGGAGATGGCGCGCAGGCCCTTGACTATCGCGTTCGCCCCGATGCTCCTCGCGAAGTCGACCACGAGCGTCGAGAAGGGCTCCGCCCGTACGTTCTCCACCTCGGCGAGCGCGCGCTCGATGAACCCCACCCGATCCTCGATCCCGAACAGCGAGGCGCTCTTGCGAACGGAGCGGTTGACCACCGCCACGACGACTTCGTCGTAGAGGTTGGCCGTGCGCCGGATCACGTCGAGGTGGCCGTTGGTCACAGGGTCGTAGGTCCCGGGACACACGGCGATGGTCTTCTCGGCTGGGGTCATTGGTGGCGGTGGATTGTGATCGAAGTGTCGCCGTAGCGCCTCTGCCGTTCGACCTCCGCCTCGAGGGCCAGGGGGGCACGCCTGTCGCTCTCGACGACGATGCGGGCCGCTGGCCGCAGCAGCGGCGGGAGAAGCGCCGAGAGCTCCGGGCCCCAGGCACGAGCCTGGCCGTAGGGGGGGTCGATGAACAGGAGATCGTATGTCTCTTTGCGTTTCCGCGCACTCTGAAGCGCCGCGAGGACGTCGGCACGCCGCACCTCGGCCGCGCCGGGTGTCAGCTCGAGGGCCTGCAGGTTCTCGCGCAGGACCCTCACGGCGGCGGCGTCCCGCTCGACGAAGACAGCCCTCTCGGCGCCCCTGGAGAGCGCCTCGATACCCAACGCCCCAGTCCCCGCGAACAGGTCCAGCACATGGGCGCCCTCGATCCCCCCGAGCATCGCGAACAGCGCCTCCCGCACGCGGTCGGAGGTGGGCCTCGTCAGCCTCCCGGCGGGCGCCTTCAAGCGCCTGCCCCCGAGGCGTCCCGCTATCACCCGCATCGCGAGAACGGTAACGCCGAGGGCCTATGCGGGGATCGGGGCGAGCGCGGCGGCGCCGAGGGCGGCCTGCAGCTGCGAGGAGAGGAGGGCGTGCTCGGGCCACCGCAGCTCGGGATCGGACGCCACGATCGCCTCGGCGCGGGCGCGGGCGAGCTCGAGCAGCTGGGCGTCGTCGGGGAGGGACGCGACCCGGAACTGCCCCGAGCCCGACTGGCGTGTGCCCACCATCTCGCCCTCCCGGCGCAGCTCGAGGTCGATCTCCGCGAGGCGAAAGCCGTCCCCGTTCTTCACGAGCGCCTGCAGCCGGGCGGAGCCGCCGCAGCCGGGGGGGCCGGCGAGAAAGCACCTGCCGGGATGCTCGCCCCGACCCACCCGTCCACGCAGCTGGTGGAGCTGGGAGATCCCGAAGCGCTCGGCGTTCTCGATCAGCATCACCGTCGCGTTGGGCACGTCGATGCCGACCTCGATCACGGTCGTGGCCACCAGCACCTGTGCCGCCCCCGATGCGAAGGCCGCCATCGCCCGCTGCTTCTCCCGGGCGCTCATGCCCCCGTGCAGGAGCGCGAGCTCGTAGCCCTCCAGCTCCTCGCCCCGCAGC
>DATFZP010000201.1:0-5350 GCA_035314405.1 Solirubrobacteraceae bacterium
GATGAACAGCGCTCCCAGCTCCCGGCAGACCGACGCGGCCGTCCGGGCGAGAGCCAGCAGCTCGGTCTCCGGGCGGTCCTTCGCGCGCAGCTGGACGATGTCCACGCCCCCGCCGACGGCCTCGCCGAGCAGGCGCTCGAGCCCCCGCGCGGATGCGTCCCCGCCGCACACGAGATACAGCCTCGCGGCGGCGAGCCGCGAGCGCCGGTCGCTGCCTGGATCGAGGTCGGCCATCGCCTCCAAGTCTGGCACGCCGGCCTTCTTCCCCGCGGGCGGTCGGGGGCTAGCATCAACGGCATGCTCGCAAACGAGAGGGTTGAGGTGGCCGTCGTGGGCGGAGGCATCATCGGCCTGGCCGTGGCGTGGCGGGCGCGCCAGCGCGGCATGTCGGTGACGCTCCTGGAGCGCGAGACGATCGGCCACGGCGCGTCGCACGTGGCCGCCGGGATGCTCGCTCCGGTCACCGAGGTCGAGTTCGGCGAGGCGGGGCGACGGGTGCTCGAGCTGGGGCTGCGCTCGGCCGAGCGCTGGCCCTCCTTCGCCGCCGAGCTCCAGGATGCGGCCGGGATTCCCGTGGCCGTGCACAGGACCGGGACCCTCCTGCTCGCCCGCGACGGGGACGAGGCCCGCGAGCTCGAGCGCCAGCTCGAGTTCCGCCGCTCGCTCGGGCTCGCGGTGCTGCGGCTGCGGGCCAGCGAGGCGCGAGAACGCGAGCCCGCCCTGGCGCCCACCGTGCGCCTGGCGCTCGAGGCTCCCGACGACCACTCCGTCGATCCACGGAGCGTTCTGCAGGCGCTGCGCCGAGCGTGCGAGTCGGGCGGGGTGCGGCTGCGCGAGCAGGCGCCGGTCGAGAGTGTGGAGCTCGACAGCGGCGGAGGGCGCCTCGTGGGGGTGCGCCTGGCGGGGGGCGAGCGGGTGGCCGCCGAGCAGGTCGTGCTGGCCGCCGGGGCCTGGAGCGAGGGGATCGGCGGTCTCGGGGAGGGGCTGGGGATGCCCGTGCGGCCCGTGAAGGGGCAGATCCTGCGCCTGCGCGACCCATCCGGGCCGGGGCTCCTGGAGCGGGTGCTGCGCTTCGAGGGCGGTTACATCGTGCCGAGGCCCGACGGCCGGTACGTGCTCGGGGCGACCGTCGAGGAGCGGGGATTCGAGCTCGCCGCCACGGTCGGAGGCGTGTACGAGCTGCTGCGGGACGCCCACGAGCTGGTGCCGGGCGTCAGCGAGCTGGAGATCGAGGAGCTATCGGTGGGGCTGCGCCCGGGCACGCCGGACAACGCTCCCGTGATCGGCGCCGGCGCGCTCGACGGCCTGCTGTGGGCGGGCGGGCACCACCGCAACGGCGTGCTCCTCGCCCCCCTCACGGCCGAGCTGCTCGCGGATCTGCTCACCGGCTCTCCGTGCGTGGACCCCCTCCTTCAGGCCTGCTCGCCGGCGCGCTTCTCCCCTGCGCCCCGGCAGGACGGCGAGCCCGCCCGGGTGGGGCGGATGGTCCCCCGCTGATGATCTCTCTCAACGGGCAGCGCTCGGACCTGCGCCCCGGAGAGACCGTTGCCGGCGCTCTCGCCCGCCTCGGCCTCGACGGCGGCGCGAGGGGAGTCGCGGTGGCGGTCGACGGCGAGGTGGTGCCGCGGGCACAGTGGGAGTCCTTCGCCCTGTCCCCCGACGCGAGGGTCGAGGTGCTGACGGCGATGCAGGGAGGATGATCCGCCGATGGCCGACGCGCCCACCGTGTCCGAGACCCCTCCGCACCCCGGCTCCGAGCCCGCCCCGGACCCCCTGACGATCGCGGGCAGGGCACTCGGCTCGCGATTGCTGCTGGGGACGGGGGGCTTCCCCTCGCTGGAGGTGATGGCGCAGGCGATCTCGGCGAGCGCCACCGAGCTCGTGACGGTCGCTCTGCGCCGCGTGGGCGTCGAGGCCTCCGGGCCCGGTCGGGGACCGGCGGGCGCCACGCCAAAGGGGCGGTCGCTGCTCGACGCGCTCGCCGCCACCGGCGTACAGCTGCTGCCGAACACGGCCGGCTGCCACACGGCCAGGGACGCCGTGCTGACGGCGAAGCTCGCGCGGGAGGCGTTCGCCACCGACTGGATCAAGCTCGAGGTCGTGGGCGACGAGGACACCCTCCTGCCGGACGCCACCGAGCTGCTGCGGGCGGCGGAGCAGCTCGTGGACGAGGGCTTCGTGGTGCTCCCCTACACCAGCGACGACCCCGTGCTCGCCAGGCGTCTGGTCGACGTGGGTTGCGCGGCGGTGATGCCCCTGGGGTCTCCGATCGGCAGCGGGATGGGGATCCGCAATCCGTACAACATCGCCCTCGTGCGCGAGGCGGTGGCCGTGCCGGTCGTCCTCGACGCCGGCATCGGCACCGCTTCCGACGCGGCGATCGCGATGGAGCTGGGCTGCGACGCCGTGATGGCGGCATCGGCGATCGCGCGTGCCCAGGACCCCGTGATGATGGCCCGGGCGATGCGCGCCGCCGTCGAGGGCGGGCGCCGGGCCCGCCTCGCCGGACGGATCCCCCGCCGCCTGTACGCCACCGCGTCGAGCACCGACGAGGGCCTGGCCGAGTTCACCTGAGCGACTACTTCACCACTTCGATCGTCCCGTTCATCGTCGCCGGGTGGATCGTGCACTCGTAGTGGATGACGCCGGGCCGGGTGAGCTTGACTTCGAACGTTTTGCCTTCCCCGAAGTTCTTCGAGGCGATCCGCTGGGGGCCACTCTTGCTGGTGACGTTGTGTTCGACCGGGTCGTAGTTCGTCCACCTGACCGTCGTCCCCACCTTCACCCGGAGGGTGTCCGGGTTGATCGTGATGTTGCGGTAGGCGATCCCCACGACACCGCCCTGGACCGGCTCCGAGGCGGCGGGGACTGCGAACCTGGGCGTCGTGGTGACCCGCAGGCTGGCAGCGGCCGTCGAGGTCGTAGTCGTGGCGGGTGTCGTCGCCGTGGCGGAGCTCGCGACCCCGGAGGAGCTGCTCGAGGACCCGCACCCGGCGGCGAGGGCGAGCGCCGAGGAGGCGATCAGGACGATGAGGCCACGGTGCATCGAGGGAACCCTTTCTCGAGGACGTCGGACAGCTTGACATTGGCACACTTGCGCCGAGCGTCCGCCCGCCCGCGCCCGCCGATCGCGCGCCGCCGCTGCGATGCTCCGGGGAGCGCCTAGACTGGCCGCTCCGATGTCCTCACGCTCTCTGCAGACCGAGACCACCCCGCGGCATCTGCTCACCGGGGCCGAGCTCGACGCCTCCGAGCTCGACGCCCTGCTCGACCGCGCGCAGGAGCTCAAGCGGGCTCCGCTGTCCTCGGACGCGCTCGCAGGTCGCAGCGTGGCGATGATCTTCGAGAAGCCCTCCACGCGCACGCGGGTGTCCTTCGAGGTCGGCATCAGCGAGCTCGGCGGCCATCCGCTGGTGCTGCGCTCCGAGGACCTCCAGCTCTCCCGTGGTGAGGCGCTCCGCGACACCGCCCTCGTGCTGTCCCGTCACGTGGCCGCCGTCGGCGTCCGCACCGGACCCGACGCGACGCTGCACGAGCTCGCATCCCACAGCGCGATACCCGTCATCAACATGCTCACCTCCCGCCACCATCCCTGTCAGGCGCTCGCGGATCTGCTCACCCTGCGCGAGGCGTGCGGCTCGCTCGACGGACTGCGTGTCGCCTACGTGGGGGATGGCAACAACGTCGCCCGCTCGCTGGCGGTGCTGGGGACGATCGCGGGGATGCACGTGGCGGTGGCCTCGCCGGAGGGCTACTCGCTGGAGAACGATCTCGAGCTGGCACCCGGCGCTTCGGGGCTGGTGACGCTGCACGAGGATCCCCGCGAGGCCGTGAGGGGCGCCGCAGCCGTGTACACCGATGTGTGGGTCAGCATGGGCGACGAGGCGAGCGCCGCCGAGCGTCGCTCCGCGCTCGGCGGCTATCGACTCGACGATGAGCTGCTCGACCAGGCTGCCCCCGGGGCCTTCGCGCTGCACGATCTGCCGGCCCACCCCGGCGAGGAGATCTCCGCCGCGGTCCTCTACGGCCCCCGCCAGCGGATATGGGATCAGGCGGAGAACCGCCGCCACGCCCAGAAGGCGCTGCTGGAGCTGCTGGTGGCGAGCACGTGAGCGTGGTGGCGGACGCCCCGTCCCCCCCTCAGCGCGGCGAGGAGCTCGAGCTGGAGATCGAGTCGCTGGCGTTTGGAGGGGAGGGTGTCGCGCGACTCGGGGAGGGGGGATATGTCGTGTTCGTCGCCGGGGCGATCCCGGGCGACCGGGTGCGCGCGGTCGTACACAAGCGCAAGCGCAGCTACGCCCACGCCCGTACGCTCGAGGTGCTCGTGCCCGCTCCCCAGCGGCTGGCTGCAGTCGCCGGGCATCCGGGAGTCCCCTGGCAGGTGATCCCCTACTCCGAACAGCTTCAGATCAAGCGGGGACAGGTCGACGAGGCCCTGCGCCGGATCGGCGGGCTCGAGGGCTTCGAGCTCGAGGAGATCGTGCCGGCCGTCGAGCAGTGGCGCTACCGCAACAAGCTCGAGTACTCCTTCGGCGCCGACGATGGACGCCTGGTGTGCGGGTTCCACGTGCCCGCTGGCGGCAACCGTGTGGCCGCGATCACCGACTGCATGCTCGCCTCGGAGCAGGGAAACGTCGCTCGCGAGGTCGCCCTCCAGTGGTGTCGGGGCGAGCGGCTGGCGGCGTGGGAGCGCGGGCGCGGGCGCCCCCCTGGCACCCCCCGAGGACTGCCCCCGGGGCCCTCGCCGGACGGGCGCCCGCAGCTTCGCAACCTCGTCGTGCGAGAGGGCCGGCGCACCGGCAAGCTCCAGGTCCGCCTCGTCACCACCCCCGGAGAGCTCGAGGTTGGGCCGCTGGCCCAGGCTCTCAGCGGGGCCCTCGGCGAGAGCCTCGGAGGCGTGCTGTGGACGCGCTCGCAGAGCGTGGCCGAGACGACGGCGGGGGGCGAGACGGAGCTGATCTGGGGAGACGCGGAGCTGCCCGAGCGCCTCGGCGAGCTCGACCTGAGGATCTCGCCGGGGGCCTTCTTCCAGACCAACACGGAGATGGCCGAGGCTCTCTACGGCGTGGTCGGGGAGTACGCCGCGCTGGAGGGCTGGGAGCGCGTCTACGACCTCTACTCGGGGATCGGGACGATCGCCCTGACGCTCGCCCCACGGGCGGGGCAGATGTGGGGCATCGAGCTGGTGGGCGAGGCGGTGGCCGACGCGATCGCCGGAGCGGCCCGCAACGGGATCACCAACGCCCACTTCTTCGCCGGCGACACGCGGCTGGCGCTGCCGGAGCTGCTGACCCGTGCCGGGCGCCCCGATCTGATCGTCGTCGATCCACCCCGCGCCGGGCTCTCCAAG
>DATFZP010000202.1:0-4056 GCA_035314405.1 Solirubrobacteraceae bacterium
CTGGCTGGAGCGATACAACTGGCGACGACCACACGGCTCCCTCAACCACAAGCCGCCCGGAACTCGCCTCGCCGAGCTGAACAACGTCCTCGGGTCTTACATCTAGCCGCACCCGGGACCACCCGAGGGACCGCGCTCGGAGCAAGAAGAGACGCGGTCCCAAGCCGCCTGAGGAACCATCTCGGTCGAACCCGGGGGCCCTTCCTCGTTGGTGGCGCGGCCTCACACCTCGGTGGCCTCGCTCTTCGCGGCTCGGTTCCGCGTCTGACTTGGAAGCTAGCTGCCTGGCCGGGCACGTGCAAGCCCTCAGGTGCGAGCATCCCGCAGCTTCCGCAAAAAAAGCGGTCATGGCCGCGGTCCCTCGCTCGTCACACGGGGCTCGCAAACCCGTTAGGCGGCGCTTAGCGATGGTGCCACAATGGAGACGTGGACAATTCAGAGCTGTCCCTATCCAGTCCCGCCCCGGTGCATGAGCCACCGCCCGTCGTCGCGCGGGCGCTCGTGCCGCCCACGGTGGTTGCACCGCCGGCCGCCGGGGAGAACCCGTTCGGAGGACCCATCCCGGAGCCCTCCTCGGGGTCCTCCAAGGGCGGACTGCGTCGACGCATCAGCAGCGCGCTCGCGGCGATCGGGGCCCTCGTGGCGAAGTTCTTCGCGGCGATCAAAGGCGCCCTGCTCCTGCTTCCGAAGGTTAAGCTCCTGACCGTCGCCGGCACGGCCGCGGTGTCCGTCGCCGCCTACTCGCTGTTCTGGGGCTGGTGGTTCGCCCTCGGCTTCGTGGTCCTTCTGTTCGTGCACGAGATGGGCCATGTGGTGCAGCTGCGACGCGAGGGGGTGAAGGCGAGCGCTCCCATGTTCATCCCGTTCCTCGGAGCGGTCATAACCGCCAAGACCCTCGGTGAGAACGCCCTCGCCGAGGCTCGGGTCGGGCTCGCGGGACCGATCATGGGGACCATCGGGGCTGCCGCCTGCCTGGTGATCGGCGAAGCGACCAACAGCGACATGCTCCGAGCCCTCGCCTATGTCGGCTTCTTCCTGAACCTCTTCAACCTGCTTCCTGTGGTCCCTCTCGACGGTGGCCGAGCGATGGCCGCGATGGCGCCCTGGATGTGGTTCCTCGGCTTCGCCGCCCTGATCGGGCTGGCATTCGTGTACCCCAACCCGATCCTCCTCATCATCATCTTCTTCGGCGGCCTGGAGACCTGGCGGCGGTGGAAGCTGAGGGGCACCCGGTCACTCGAGCAGGCCGCCTACTACCGCGTATCTCCCCGCAACAGGGCCCTCGTCGGCGCGGTCTACATCGGCCTGATCGTGGCCCTGGTGTTCGGGATGTTCGAGACCCACATCCTCACCTCCGCAGGCCACAGCTTCCGCTCTATCTAGCGGCGGGCCTCCCTCACGGCCCTTTCGATGTCCCGCTTGGTCTCCCTCTCGCGGATCGCCTGGCGCTTGTCGTAGAGGTCCTTCCCCCGGGCGAGGGCGATCTCGACCTTCGCGTTCGGACCCTTGAAGTAGATCCTCGTCGGGACCAGCGTCAGCCCCCGCTCCTTCGCCCGGGCAGCGATCCCCTCCAGCTCGCGACGGTGCACGAGCAGCTTGCGGGCGCGCTCGGGATCGTGGTTTTCCCGCGATGCGGGGCCGTAGGGAGGGATGTGAACCGAGTGCAGCCACAGCTCCCCGTCGCGGATCGCCGCATATCCGTCCTTCAGCTGGGCACCCGACGTCCGCAGGGCCTTGACCTCGGTGCCCTCGAGTGCCACCCCGCACTCGAGTCTGTCGATCAGCTCGTACTTGTGGGAGGCGTAGCGGTTGGACGCCACGTCCCCCGCCCCGATCTTCCGCTTGCCCTTGCCCTTCGCCATTCTCCGAGCCTAGCCTGAGGGGGCCAGCTCCACGCGGCCGCGGACCGTCTCGATGCGGCTGACCCGCACGTCGATCGGATCGCCCAGCCGCAGCGTCGACCCCGTGCGCTCTCCCCGCAGGATCGTCCCCTCCTCGTTCAGATCCCACCAGTCCCGCCCGGCGGAGCCCGCCCCGGCGCCACGCGCCTGCCGGGGCTCCCGCCGCCCGCCACCCGCCCTGCGCCGCCCGCCGGCGGCGTTCGAGCGCTCGCGCGGCTCGGAGCCGCCGATCAGCCGCACGGGGAGCATCCCCTCAAACGGCGGCGCCTGCTCCCCGGGGGAGGCGTCCTCCTCGGGCCCGGTGCCGAACGCCACGAATGCTCCGGCGGAGATCAGCCCGGCGACCTCTCCCCGGAACACCCGGTCGGGGCCCTCGGCGTGCAGGACCCCCTCCAGAGCGAAGCAGCGAGCGACATCGTCGGCATCGCGTTCGATCACCCCCGCTTCCCTCTCCCGTTCGGAGGTCCACGCCCCCAGCTCCACGAGCTCGCCGGCGCGGGGAGCGGCCTCACCCCCGCCGACCGCCGAGAGCAGCGCCCGGTGGCAGACGAGGTCGGGATAGCGGCGGATCGGGGAGGTGAAGTGGCAGTAGCTGCTCGAGTGCAGTCCCGCGTGACCGATGTTCCTCGGCGAGTAGTAGGCCTGCTTCAACGACCGCAGCACGAGCGAGGAGAGGGCCATCCGACCGCGGCCGGTGCGCCGCACGTGCTCGTCGACCCTCATCGAGATCGCCCCCACCAGCTCGGCCGCCTGCGCCGCCGACATCCCGTCGGGCACCGGCGGCGTGGGCACCTCGAGGGACGCCAGCTGATCGACGAGCCGTTCGATCCGCTCCGGCTCGGGACGCTCATGCACCCTGTAGAGACACGGGACCCCCCGCCGCCCGAGCAGACGGGCCACGGCCTCGTTCGCCGCGATCATGAGGTGCTCGATCACGCGGTGGGACTCTGTCTGGGTCCGAGCGCTCACGCCGGTGACGTTCCCCTCCCGGTCGAAGCTGCACTCCGGCTCCTCGGAGTCGACCACGAGGGCGCCGCTCTGCTCCCGACGGCGCTGCAGCGCTGCCGCCACCCTCCTCGCGACCCGCAGGGGCTCCCCCCAGGGCTCCTCCCACGGCTCCCCGCCGGAGAACACCCGGTCGACCCGCTCGTAGTCCATGCGCTCGTCGGAGCGGATCACCGTCCGGTAGAAGGCGGTCCGCGCGACGGAGGCCCCGCGCAGCTCGAGCTCCACCGTCACCGCCAGCCGGTCGACGCCGGGCATCAGCGAGCAGGCGTCGCTCGAGAGGGCGTGGGGGAGCATCGGCTCGACCGCCCCCGGCACGTACACACTCGTGGCACGTCTGCGCGCCTCCCGATCCACGAGCGAGCCCTCGGGGACGTGGGCGGCGACGTCGGCGATGTGCACCCACACCCGGGCGCCGTCGTCGCCGAGCGCCTCGGCGGAGAGGGCGTCGTCGAAGTCCCGCGCCCCGGCCGGGTCGATCGTGAACGTCGGTAGATCCCTCAGGTCCCTGCGATCCCCCGTCCGCTGCCCCGCCCGCTGAGCCGCCACGGCCGCCTCCTGTTCCACGTCGGCGGCGAAGCCCCGGGTCAGCCCGCGATCGAGCATCAGACCCTCAATCAGATCCCTGGCGACGTCGGGGCGCCCGAGCACCCGCACCACACTCCCGCCGGAGGATCGCCGAGCGCTCCGCACCAGCACCAGATCGCCCACCCGGGCCCGGGGCTCGCCGCGGCGGCCAGACCCCTCGGCCCTGACGACGATCCGCCTCGGGCCCCGCCTCGGCGAAGCGCCACCTGCCCCCTCGTGCGGCGGGAACAGCGGCTCTGCGGTCAGGAACCGTCCCCGGCTCTCGAGCACCGCCACGATCGACCCCTCCCCCGCGGCATCCTCCCGCTCGTGCGGGTGCGAGCCGCTCACCTCACTTTCGCGGCCAGGGTGGCTAGGGCCACGGACATCCCGCGGACGCCGTCGACGTCGGAGCCAACCTCGACTTCAGGGGTGACCCCCGCGCCCTGCTTGACGCCCCCGCCGCCGAGGTTTCGCCCGTCGGGCGTGAAGTACTCCCCCACCGTGATGTCGATCGCCCCTCCGTTGGAAAGCCTCTCCTCCTCCTGGAAGACGCCCTTGCCGAACGTGTGGGTCCCCACGA
>DATFZP010000203.1:0-6451 GCA_035314405.1 Solirubrobacteraceae bacterium
CGCGGTAGAAGCCGGCGAGCACCCCCACGAACACCCCGATCACGGTGGCGATCCCCGTGCCGATGACGCCGACCTCGAGCGCCACCCTCGTGCCGTAGATCGTCCGGGACATGACGTCCTGGCCCAGCTGATCGACCCCGAACGGGTGGGCGAGGCTGGGTCCGAGCGGCGAGCCGAAGGCGTCGGTGAGGTCCGGGTTCTGGGTATAGGGTCCGGGCAGGCCCAGAAGGCTCACGACGAGCGGGGCGGCGAACGCCAGGACCACGAGGAGGATGACGAACGCCAGGGAGACCATCGCCACCCGATCCCGCCGGAACCTCCGCCAGAAAAGCGCTGACGGGGTACGGGCGGCGACCTCGCCGAGGTCGGCGGTGTCCATGATGTCCGGACCGAGGACCGAGGGAGGGAGCATGTCGGCGGCGCCGGGGCTCATCGCGGTGCGCTCCGGCGTGCGGCGGATGGTCTGATGGGGCCGGACACGGGACCTATACCTTCGACGGCGGGCCGGGGCAACCTCCCAGGGGAAGGACCCCCTCGGACGCCCCCCGACAGGCGATACTCATCCCACATGGACACCCTGTTCGAGGAGGATCCCCTCGCGGCTCGGGCGGGCGAGCCCCCCGAGCCCTCCTACGGCGCGGCGGAGCGCCCGCTGGCCGCGCGGGCGCGCCCGCGGACGCTCGTGGACTTCGTCGGCCAGACGCACCTGCTGGGTGATGGCTCGGCGCTGCGGACGGCGATCGAGCAGGGACACCCCCATTCGATGCTGCTGTACGGACCGCCCGGATCGGGCAAGACGACCCTTGCTCGGATCGTCGCCGAGCATTCGCAGTCCGCCTTCGAGGAGCTGAGCGCCGTGCAGGCGGGGCGGGCGGAGGTGCGAGGGGTGATCGAGCGGGCGGCACACCGCAGGGCGGGCGGAGCGGGACGGACCGTGCTGTTCCTCGACGAGATCCACCGCTTCAACAAGGCTCAGCAGGACGCGCTGCTGCCGGCCGTCGAGGAGGGCCTGCTGACGCTGATCGGGGCGACGACGGAGAACCCCGCCTTCGAGATCAACGGGGCGCTGCTCTCACGTCTGCGGGTGTACGCGCTGAGGGCCCTCGAAGCGGATGAGATCGCGACGGTGCTGCGCAGGGCGGCGGGTCCCGAGATGGCGGTGGACGCGGAGGCGATCGACTTCCTCGCGGCGCGCAGCGAAGGCGACGCGCGCACCGCCCTGAACGCGCTCGAGCTGGCGGCGAGCACGGCCCGGGAGCTGGGCGAGGAGAGGGTCGCGCTGGAACGGGCCGAGGACGCGCTGCAACGGCGGGCGGTGCTCTACGACAAGCACGGAGATCGTCACTACGACTACATCTCGGCGTGGATCAAGGCCACCCGCGGCTCGGACCCGGACGCCTCCCTCTACTACCTCGCCGTCATGCTCGAGGGGGGCGAGGACCCGCGGTTCATCGTGCGCCGCATGGTGATCCTCGCCTCCGAGGACATCGGCAACGCCGACCCCACGGCGCTGTCGGTGGCTACGGCTGTGGCGGCGGCGGTCGAGCACGTGGGCCTGCCGGAGGCCCGCTACGCGCTCGCCCAGGCCGCCATCTACCTGTCGCTCGCCCCCAAGTCCGACGCCGCCGGGCGTGCCCTCGGCGCCGCCCAGCGCCATGTGCGCGAGCAGGGGGCGGCGCCCGTCCCCGGGCACCTGCGCTCCGGCCCGCGCCCGGGGCAGGAGCAGGGCGGCTACCGCAACCCGCACGAGCGCCCCGGCCACCTGGACGAGCAGGAGCTGCTGCCGGAGGTGGTCGCGGGCTCGCGCTTCTACGAGCCCGACGAGGCCGAGGCCCAGCTCGCCGAGCGCCTACGTCGGATCCGCTCCTCGCGCGGACGTGACCAGCGATAATCGCCTGCCGATGAGCACCCCCGCAGGCAAGACCCCCAGGCCAGCCCCTCGAGCCTCGGCACGGTCCGAGCCGGAAGCCGAGCTGGAGGAGCTGATCGCGATCGATCCAGCGAGGGGACGGGTCCTCGGCAGCGTCCCGGTGACGCCACCGGAGGCGATCGTGGACGTGGTCGAGGCGGTCGCCAAGGTCCAGCCGCTGTGGGCGCTGCTGCGGGTCAGGGACCGCGCCCGCTACATGCGCCGGATGGCCCAGGCCGTGATCGACGACTTCGACGAGCTGCGGGAGGCGCTCGGCAGCGAGCAGGGCAGGCCCCGTACGGAGATCGCCTCGCTCGAGCTGCTCGCGGCGATCGACGCACTGATCTGGATCGCCGAGGACGGGGCCCAGGCGCTGGCCGGCCGGCGGGTGGCGGTCAGCCGCTCGATGGCGTTCGCCAAGCGGGGGCGGATCGCGTATGAGCCCTACGGGGTGGTCGGGGTCATCGGGGCCGGAAGCGCGCCCTTCGCCCAGCCCCTCGGCCAGATCGCCGGGGCGCTGCTGGCCGGCAACGGGGTCGTGTTCAAGCCCGCCGGACGCGCCTGCCTGGCGGGGGAGCGCGTCGCCCGGGTGCTGGCGCGGGCCGGGCTGCCCGAGGGGCTCGTGCGGGTCGCCCACGGTGGCGCCGACGTGGGCGTCGCCCTGGCGCAGTCGCAGGTCGACAAGGTCCTCTTCACCGGCTCCCCGGCCGTCGGTCGGGTGGTCGCCCGGGCGTGCGTCTCGCGGGAGAAGGAGGTGACGGTCGAGCTGGGCGGCAAGGACGCGATGCTCGTCCTCGCCGACGCCCACCTGCCGAGGGCGGTGGCGGGCGCCCTGTGGGCCGGCTGCGCAGGAGCCGGGCAGGCGAGGGGGTCCGTCGAGCGGGTGTACGTGGCCAGGGAGGTGCACGAGCGGTTCCTCGAGGCCCTCGTCCGGGGAGCCGGGGAGTTGACCGTGGGCGATCCGGAGGATCCCTGCACGCAGGTTGGACCGCTCTCCTCCTCCCGCCGTGTGGAGCACGTCAACGCGCTCATCCAGGAGGCCGTGGCGGAAGGGGCCCGGCTGCGCTGCGGGGGTCCGCTGCACCCGCCGGGGTGCGAGAGCGGGGCCTTCTACGCGCCGGCGGTGATCACGGAGACGACCGGCACGATGCGGGTGATGCGCGAGCCGATCGACGGCCCGGTGCTCGCCGTCGTCCCGATCGACACCGTCGACGAGGCGATCGACCTCGCCAACGACTGCGACTACAGGCTCGGCGCCTCGGTGTGGACGGCCGACCGCTACCAGGGCTTCCGGATCGCCCGGGAGCTGCGGGTGGGGATGGTGTGGCTGAACGATCACCTTCCCGGCCCCACCGTCTCTCGCGGCCCCTGGGGCGCGGCCGCCGGGGCGGGTCTCGGCCGCACGCTCGGACGGGCGGGCCTGCGGGCCTGCGCCCAGGAGAAGCTGATCACGTGGGATCCCCCGGCGCTGCGGGGGATGTGGTGGGGGCCCTACGACGAGACCTCGGCCCGCGCCGCGAGGATCGTCGCGAAGCTGCGCTCCGAGCGGGAGGCCGACCGCGACAGGGCCTGGCGTCAGGGCGCACTGACGCTCTCACGGCTCGGCGCCCGGGCCTTCGGAAGGGGCCTGCCGAAGGTCTAGCGGCGGGCGGCGCCGTGGGCCGGGAGGGCCGTGGGCGGGGTCGGTTGCAGCTAGGCTGGAGCGATGCCCGCCCAGGCCTACGCCGGCAAGGAGTGCGTGTGTCAGCTGCGCAGGGGGATCTGCGACCAGAGCTGTGTCCAGGGGATGCTGGAGACGCCGTTCTACATCGCCTGCCTGCGGCTCACCGGCAGACGCTGTCTGGTGATCGGAGGGGGGGAGATCGGGCTGGAGAAGGTCGAGGGCCTGCTCGCGTGCGACGGTGAGGTGACGCTGATTTCGCCCACGGCCGAGCCGGCCCTGTGCGAGTACGCGCGCGAGGGCTCGATCCGCTGGGAGCAGCGACCCTACGCCGGGCCCTCCGACCTCGAAGGGGCCTTCATCGCGATCGCCGCGACCGACGACACCGATGTGAACATCGCCGTGTTCGAGGATGCCGAGCGGCGGGCGATGCTCGTGAACATCGTCGATGTGCCGCCCCTCTGCAACTTCATCCTTCCCGCGATCGTCCGCACCGGGCCGGTCGCGATAGCGATCTCCACGGCGGGTGCCTCACCGGCCCTGGCGAAGCGGATGAAGCGCGAGATCGAAGGCCAGTTCGGGGAGCCCTACGCGCGGCTGGCGGTGCTCCTGAACGAGGTCCGGGGATGGGCCAAGGGCACGCTTCCCACCTACCAGGAGCGCAAGGAGTTCTTCGAGGGGATCGTCGGCGGCGATCCCGATCCCGTGGCGCTGCTGCGAGAGGGCCGGGAGGACGCGGTTCGCGAGCTGATCGCCCGTGCCCAGAGCACACACGAGATGCAGGTCTCCGGCGCCTGAGCGAGCCGCCCGCGGGGCGTGCGGCAGGCCCCCGATGGGCCACCAGCGCCTACGATCGTGCCGATGCCAGGCGCGACCGAGGCCGTTCTGCAGCTCGACGGGCTGTCACGCCACTACGGCGAACGCGAGGCGCTGTCAGGTGTCTCACTGACGCTCGAGCGCGGTCACACCCTGCTCGTGCTCGGTCCCAACGGCGCCGGCAAGACGACGCTCCTGCGGGTGCTGGCAACGCTGCTGCGCCCGCACGGCGGCAGCGCGCAGGTGCTGGGGCACGAGCTCCCGGGCGAGGCCTGGGCGGTGCGCGGAAGGATCGGCCTGCTCGGCCACGAGCCGCTGCTGTATCGCGAGCTGACGGCGCGGGAGAACCTCACCTACCACGCCCGCCTGCACGGCGTCGGCGCCGAGCGGGTGCAGGAGATGCTCGAGGCGGTAGCCCTCACCGGCCGAGCCGCCGAGCCGCTGCGAACGCTCTCGCGGGGAATGGTCCAGCGGGTGGGGGTCGCCCGCGCGGTGCTGCACGACCCGGAGCTGCTGCTGCTGGATGAGCCGACCTCGAACCTCGACCCGGCCGCCATCGAGCTCACAGCGCAGCTGATCGGAGCGCAGTCGGGCCGCACGCGGGTGATCTGCAGCCACGACCCGGCCCGCGGGCTGGCCGAGGCCGACCTCGTGCTGGGGCTGCGCGAGGGGCGGGCGGAGGTGCTGGCGCCCGCCGCGGCCGTCCGCGAGGATCAGATCGCCGAGCTATATCGATGAGCCGGACGGTCGCCGCCCTGCTGCGCAAGGAGCTGCTCGTGGAGCTGCGCACGCTCGAGTCGGTTCCCGGCATGGCGCTGTTCGCGGTGAGCACCTTCGTGGTCTTCCACTTCGCGCTGAACCGCAGCACCGTCGACGGCGACCTCGCCGCGGGGATCCTGTGGGTGACCCTGCTGTTCGCGGCGATGCTCGGCGTCAACCGCCTGTTCGTCGCCGACGCCGATCAGGGCGGCTTCGACGGCTTCCTCCTGGCCCCGGTGGACCGCTCGGCGATGCTCCTCGCGAAGGTCCTCACCCTGCTCGCCTACCTGGCCGTGCTCGAGCTCGTGGCCGTGCCCGCGTTCGCGCTGCTTCTGCTCGCCCCCCCCATCGGCCAGGCCCTCCCCGACCTGCTCTGGGTGCTCGCGCTCGCCGACCTCGGAGTGGCGGTGATCGGAACGCTCGTCGCCGCCCTCGCGGTTCGCACCCGCGCCCGCGACCTGCTCG
The DNA here is from genome assembly GCA_035314405.1 of Solirubrobacteraceae bacterium. Taxonomy (GTDB): domain Bacteria; phylum Actinomycetota; class Thermoleophilia; order Solirubrobacterales; family Solirubrobacteraceae; genus Palsa-744. Next base: position 5,610 of record DATFZP010000203.1, read on the forward strand.
GGCCGCTGCTGGCGCTGCCACTGCTGGTGCCGGTGGTGATCGGAGCGGCGCGGGCGACCTCCCCCCTGCTCACGCTGACCCATCCGAGCGGCCCCGCCGCCCGCTGGCTGCTGACGCTGGGGCTCTATGATCTGGTGTTCGGGCTGATCGCCTACGCCCTGTTCGATTTCCTCCTGGAGGATTAGAGAAAGCCCATGTACGGGAAGGGTCTGCGCATCCTGAGCATCGCGACGGTGGTCGCGATGGCGGCGGCGCTCGCCCTCGTCTTCTTCTACGCCCCCCTCGAAGCCGAACAGGGGTTCCTCCAGAAGATCTTCTACGTGCACGTGCCGTTGGCCATCGTCTCACTCTGCGGGTTCGTGCTCGGCGGCCTGCTCGCGATCCAGCAGCTTCGCACCCGCGACCCCCGCTGGGACCTGCGCTCCTACGTGACCATCCACGTGAGCCTGATCTTCGCCCTCGGCGCGCTGATCACGGGCTCGATCTGGGCGAAGGGCTCGTGGGGGCACTGGTGGGTGTGGAGCGAGCCGACCCTCGTGTCCTTCCTGATCGTGTTCCTGCTGTACGCGACCTATCAGCCGCTGAGGTTCGCGATCGAAGACCCCGAGCGCCAGGCCCGCTACGCGTCCGTGTTCGCGATCACCGCCGGGGCGTTCGTGCCGATGAACTTCATCGCCGTGCGGCTGTCGACCGCCTACGTGCACCCGCGGGTCCTCGGCAGCACCTCCAACCTCCCGGCCCCGATGGCTCTCACCTTCCTCGTGAGCCTCACGGCGATCGCCCTGCTGTTCGCGACCCTGTGCATGTACGAGCTGACCGCCAAGCACGCCAGGGCCCAGCTG
>DATFZP010000204.1:0-3384 GCA_035314405.1 Solirubrobacteraceae bacterium
CGCCGGCTGGTGCAGCGATCCTCGCTTCACGATCAGCGGTGTCCGATCGCCGTATGACGGCGGCGGGGCCTGCGCGCCGTCCTATCGACCGGGCTCACCGATCGTATTGGCCGGCGGGGAGCCGATCAGCAACGCGGCGGAGCTCTTGAGGTCCTCGCACACGCCGGTGAGCGCGCGGCAGGGCCACACGAACCTGTTCTGGGCGATCGTGACCTCCCGCGTGGCAGCCCTGCGCTTGAGCCCCGGGTATGTCGTGGCGGCGCGCCGCTACGATCGCCTCGCACCGGGATGGAAGGCGGTCATCGCGTTCGTGTCCGGCCGGGTTCACCCCGTGGCGCTCGACAGCGCCGGTGAAGTGATCCCCGAAGCCAGCAACCCTCAGCTCACGCGTGCGGCGACCCGCGCCTACGAGCCGGGCAGCGGCGCCACGTCGAGCCCGTGCTCGATCCGTACGCCGCGACTGCCTTACGTGACCGCCTCCTGGGGGGTCGTCGCGAACCGGGTGCCGACCCTCGGGACTGCCGTGGAAGCAAACGTGCTCTTCAGCTGCGCGCGCAGCTGGTACTCGGTCAAGGGCTCCACCGCAGCCCCCTCAGCCGCGATCCTTCTCGGCGCACGCAACCCTGGAGGCACGGCACCCATCCTGCCCGGCCTGACGGCGACCACGCACCCGGGGGTCTTCAGCGAGGACGGCGGAGCGAGCGGGACGATCCTCGCCAGGCGCGTCGGACGAGCATGGCTCGTCGTGCAGGGACCATCCATCTCGACGGACGCGATGCTGCTCGGCGCGTTGCGGGCGGAAGGAGCCGCCCTCGGCCGATCGAGCAGTCCACGCCGATCGCCCTGAGCGGCTGCGGGCACGTTCGCTCCTACCACGCGACATCGGCCCAGCTGTTGGCCAAGGTCGGGCCGTTGGGGAGCAACCGCAGGCCGTCGGGAGTGATGACGGCGAGCAGGCCGGTGTCGGGCTGCTCGGCGACCTCAGGGAGCAGGCTCGTGGAGCAGATCAGGACACGTGCGGGCGAGCCCGACCGGTTGAGGATCTGGTGCGTCCCACGCGGGCCGGCAGGAAAGGAGACGACCGCCCCGCTGCTCAGGGTGCTGTCCTCCTCGCAGCCGGTGCGCAGCGTCGGGCTGCCGCTGAGCACGAACAGGAGCTCCTCGTTTGCATGGTGGAAGTGCAGGGGTGAGACGACTGCTCCCGAGTCGAGCTCGTAGAGCGTCGCGGCGAGCTGCCGCGAGCCGGCGTGCTCGCCCACCCGCACGGCGCGCAACATCGCTCCCTCGCCGGCGTCCACCTCCGCGTCCCAGACGGGCTCGAACAGGTTCATCCATCGAGGATAGCATTTGATATCATGAGCGATATGCAGGCCGATGTGAGTCCTCTCTTCGTCCGTCTCCCGAACGAGGATGCGAGGCAGCTCGAGCGGGCGGTCGCGGCTTCGGGCAAGAGCAAGCGTCAGCTCGTCAGCGAGGCCGTGAGGGAGCACCTGACAGACGACGGGCTCGTGGTCGGTCACGCGGCGCTACGGGAGTCCGGCGAGGAGGTGATGACCGCCGGGGAGACGGCAGCGCTGCTCAAGCTCGATGAGCACACCGTGCTGGCCGCAGCCCAGGGCGGCGAGCTCCCCGCTCGCCAGATCGGCGGCCACTGGCGGTTCTCACGCGACGCGATCCTGGCGTGGCTGGCGGGACATGCTCACCCGTCGGACCGCTGAAGACTCAGGGCGCCGCGGTCTGCCCCGGCGAGGAGATCACCACCCGTCCGAGTCCGATCACATCCATCTCGGTGTCGGGGGCGCACACGGCGAGCTCGGCCGCCTCGTGGCGGAGCGTCCGGCGCAGGGAGATGAAGGCGGCGGACCCGAGGACCGCGGGCACCCACAGGGCGATCGCGCGGTAGGCGAGCACCGCCGAGGCCGCGGCGGTGAGCGGCACCCCGTAGAGGACGAACGTCCCCACGAGGCCGACGTCGACCCCCCCGATCCCCCCGGGGATCGGGATCAGGCCCCCCAGCTCTCCGATCAGATAGGCGATCGACAGGATCGCCAAAGGTGGCGCCGCGCCGAAGGCCCGGAAGGTGGCCCACAGGATCATCACGTCGAAGAGGAGGTAGGCGAGGAGCCCTCCGATCAGCCAGGCGTTGCCCTCTCGCAGGAGAGCCACCGCTTCGTTGACCCCGTCTGCGATGGCCACGACGGTCTTCAGGGCGGCCCTCTCCCTGCGCGAGGACTGACGCTTTTCGCTGCGCTCCAAGCGTCGATGCAGGCCGGCGGCCGAGCGCCCGGCGAGCAGAGACCCGATGATCGCCATCGCCGCCACCACGGCGGGCAGGAGCGTCAGCGCCGGCTTCGTCTCCCCCGGGAACACCTCGAGGGCGAGGCCGCTCCCCAAGATGATCACCCCGACGACGTTCGCCACGCTCGTGAGCAGGAAGAAGGCGACGGTCCGCCGGGCGATCTCGGCGCCAGGCATCCCGCCTCGTTTCAGGGCCCACGCACCGAGCGCCAGCCCGCCCGCCCCGCCGGTCGGCAGCAGGGCGTTGGCGCCGACCTCGGACATGCCGATCTGGTAGCTCACCCGCCAGCTCATCCGCCTGCAGAACACCATCCGAAAGACCACCACGTAACCAAGGGCGGAGAGCACCTTCAGCACCACCCCGAGAAGCAGCCATCCCGGCTTGGCGTGCGAGAGGCGGGTGCGCAGCGCCTCGAGTCCGGGAAGCAGTGTCACGAGCGCCACCGCCACCACGATGATCCCGATCGTGACGAGCAGCTGCCTGCGAACCTTCCGACGGCTCAGATCCTGCGGCAGCTCCAGGTCATCCGCGAGAACGACGGCTTGGTCCTTTCGGTCGACCTCCGTACCGCTCATCGCTGCGTTCGTCCTCCCCTTCGTCGAGTCCCGACCTCCCTGGTGTAGCGGATCTCGAGATCAGGCCCCCGCTCGTCTGCGGCGCTGGCATCGGTGCGCGGCGCGGGCGTCGGTGCGGGCGGCCGCTGTTGGCTAACCTCTGCGAGAGCGGTCACTGGAGGGCTTGTCGTGAGATCGAGCATCGTCAGGCGGATCGATGGGCGTCACCTCTGCTGAGGCGTCGCCAACGCCTCCGGCGAGCAAGCGCAACAGCACTTGGCGGACCACGTCGATCATCGTCGTGGGAGTGCTCGCGCTCGCCGTGGCCGTGTTCGCCGCGCTGGCGTTCCTGTGGTCGCGCCCGGCGATCGTCGCCGATGCTGCCGCCCTCGCCCGTGTGGAGGTGCCCGTGACCCAGGGCACGATCGAAAGCGTCAAGGCGACCGGGCCGAACGGGCGGGTGATCCCGGTGGCCGTGAGGGACGGGAGGCTGTGGCCGCTGGCGACGCTCGAGCCCGGGGAGCCGATCTC
>DATFZP010000205.1:0-2786 GCA_035314405.1 Solirubrobacteraceae bacterium
ATGATGGCTCTCCTTTGACATCCAAGAAGGGGGCCGTCATGGCAGGCGCAGGGAACGACCCGAGAAACAAGCTGGGCGAAGAAGTGGCCGCCCAGATGGACGCCATCGAAACCGACTTCGGCGACGACTACGAGATCGGCAACATCGTGACGATCGTCGAAGTGATCCGCTCCGAGGGCGCCGGGGTCCGGGTGCGCAGCAACGCGCCGCCGTGGATCGGGCTCGGGCTGATCCGGTTCGCCGAGAAAGCCCTCGAGGGCCAGGGCCCCGGCTAGCGTCGCGGGCCGCCAGCTGCCGCCATCGTCCCGCGACGGGTAATCGGCCCCGTTCAGAGTTCACCCCCGGCATCGTCGGGGCCGATGGGACCGGGGGGACCGGGGGCCGTTGCGCCGGCTCCCGGTCTCCACCCCTCGCTCCAGGCGTCGCTACCACGGGTGCGGTATTCGGCCGGCCTCCACGCAACCCCGAGGGCCACTGGGCGTTAGCGGGGTGGGGGTCGAGTGGGACCCCGGCGCGACATGCCACTCGCGTCAGCAAGCGTGAGCGGAGGCAAGGAGGCCTTCGCTCCGCTCATGCCGGGCTCCTGCGGCGCGCGGTGACGAGGGCGAGGAGCCCGACGATCAGCCCGAGGGCGCCGAGGATCAGCGCGGTGATCCCGAGGCCCCTGCTCGCCCCGCCGGAGGGCGTCGTGGTGCTCGCGGGGGTGGAGGTCGACTGGCCGGCGCCCGTCTGGCCGGCCGCGGGGCCCGCCTCGTTCCCGGCGACTTCCTCCACCACACCCCCTTTGGCCGTGACGTTGATCCTGGGGGAAGGATGTTCGGCGGTGAGTGACGGTTCGATCCAGTGAACGACCGCTCCGTTGCTGTAGGTCTGGACGGTCCTGAATTCGAGCGCCTTTCCCGCAGCGTTGGCGGGGATCGCAAGGGACAGGGGGAAGTTTATGAACTGGCCGTTGTTCACGCGCCCGAGCGGGCCGACCCAGCTCCACACGATCTGGGACACCTCGGTGTCGATGGTTTCCCCGTCTTCCTGGATCGGGGTGGGGAGCTTCGTTTCGATGATCTTCGTCGTCCATCCGGGCACGTTTTCGTAGTCGACTCCGGTGAACCCGGCGGGGAACAGGACATCCACCTTTGTGACATGGGCGCCTTCCTGCTCGCCGGGAACTCGGACATCGAGCGTCGCGAACGCGCCCGCGGGAATCGTGTTGGGGTGAAGGCTGATGTGCGCCGCCGCGCTTCCTGGCAGGATCAGAGCGCCGGCGAGGACTGCCAGCGCGACGTTTCTGGCTCTCATGTCTTCCAACTCCTTATGAGTGAATGGATGGGGCTGCTGCTGCTCATCGGATGGGCACCTTCACCGTCCGGTTGAAGGATTCGAATTCGGAGATGCGATCGGTGATCGCGATTTCCCAGGTCCCCCCGGGGCTGAGGTCGGCGGAGCTGAGGATGTAGTGCCCCGGCCCCGCCGCGCTCGCCTGCAGCGGCAGCGGGCCGATCCCCTTGGAGGGCAGCGAGGCCTTGGCTGTGAGTTCCTTGCTCGCCGTGTACTGCACGCCGCTCGTGGCGTCGATCAGGTACAGATGGACCGTGTTCAGGCCGACTTTCGCCGGTTCGACGGTCATCTCGAGCTCGGCTGGGCCGAGGGTCGTGCTCGTCGAGAACGGCCCGGAGGCCGCATCGATCGGCGGCGCGTAGCTGACCAGGGCGGCCGTCACCCCGAACACGCACAGCATCAGGACGAGCTCCCCCCGCATCGTGCGACGCGCGAGGATGCCCGCCTCCCCCGGCGTCCTGCCCGCCGCGACGATCCTTCCCAGCGCTGGTATCACCCGCTCGCGGTTGACCCATCCGAGGCAGATCAACAGCGCCAGCAGGACGACCTTGACGATGATCAGGGTGCCATAGGTGGTGTGGAACAGGGCTTCCAGCGTGCGCACGTCGATGTAGGCCTGCACGATCCCGCTCGCCGCGATCGCGATCACCGAGGCGAGGGCCACCGGGGAGAAGCGGGTGAGCGTACCCAGCAGCAGCCGGCTGCGTTGGGGGGCCTGCAGCTCTGCGGTCGCGCCCGGCAGCGCGAGCAGCAGGCAGGCGATCCCGCCGACCCACACGCTCGCCCCGAGCACGTGCAGGAAATCGGAGGGGAAGAACACCGCCGTGGGGCTCTGGACGCTCGCGTGGCCACTGAGCGCCGGTGTCGCCACGAGGTAGGCGGCCGCGACCGCGATCAGAGCCGCCAGCCAGTGCGGGGCAGGCACGCCTCCCGGATCGGGAGCGGACCCCGCTGGGTCAGCGGAGCGGTCCTGCCCGTCGGGGACCTCAGCCCCGCGCGCGGCCCCGCCCCGCGCTGCCGGGCGGTTTCGCAGAGCGCCCGCGAGCACCAGCAGGCCGCCCAGCACCAGCCAGTCGATCGCGCGCAGACCCCACACCTTCCCGAAGCGGCTTTCCAGGGTGTTCTGGATGACCGAGCGTTTCAGTGATCCCCACAGGGACACCCCCGCCGCGGTCGCTCCCTGGAGCAGGATCCCGAGGACGCTCACGAGCAACCCGAGGACGACGGCGAACGCGAACAGCGATCGCATGCGCCGGGCGAACACGCGGGCGGCCGACGACCATTCCGGCTCTGCGCCCGCCACGTCGCGCAGGCCGGGCAGCCAGGCGAGGATCACGAAGATCAGCCCGCCCACCATCAGGGCGATCGTCAGGTAATCGAGGGCGCGGACAACGCCGAAGGCGACCTCGGTGGCGCTGCCGGTCTTGTTCCTGCCGATCAGGCCGGCGACC
>DATFZP010000206.1:0-5198 GCA_035314405.1 Solirubrobacteraceae bacterium
GGGAAACCGACGAGCACGGAAGTGCGCAGGGCCGACGGGACGACCGACTCCGCCTGCGCGTTCCTCTACAAGGGGACGGAAGTCGCCGCTGCCGAAGGTGAAGGGACGATGTTCATGGGGGTGACGGCTCCCGTGATCAACGTGCTGAGATCGTCGAGCATCGGCGGGGCGATCACCTACTACAAACTGATATCGGTCCCGATACGCGGCTTCCAGGTCTCGCACCCCAAGATCGGCGACGAAGCGGTGCTCCTGACGGCGTCCGGTGTCAGCCCGAAGGGCGAGGTCGAATACGTCAGCAGCGCGGTCGTGCGGGTGCACAACATCGTCGTCAACTACTCCCTCTACGGCAGCCCGGGGAACAACGAAGCCGACCCCGAACAGTCGCTCCGGCTGCTCGCCCAGGTAGCCTCCAAACTGTGATCGCGGCATGGCTCCCTGACGCGGCGGGCGTCCCGCGCGGCTGCTAAGCTCCGAGCCGGATGTCGTTGCAGATCTCGTCCCTCCCGCTTCTCCTTCTGCTCCCCCTTCGGGGGGAATAGCGCGTGGCGGCCGCGTAGCCGCATACCCAGCAGAGAGGAACGGCAAGCGAGACAGAGAAGGAGCACTGACGACATGACCAGCCAAGACGGATCGAGCGGCGGCGCCGCAGCCACGCCGGCGGGCCGCGGGGGGGAGGCGGTCCGCAGCGAGGCCGACCGCGTCCTGATCTTCGACACGACCCTGCGCGACGGCGAGCAGTCGCCGGGGATCTCCCTGAACAGACACGAAAAGCTGGAGATCGCCCACCAGCTCGCCCGGCTCGGCGCAGACGTGATCGAGGCTGGCTTCCCGATCACCTCCCCGGGGGACTTCGAGTCGGTCCAGGCGATCGCCCGCGAGGTCGAAGGGCCGGTGATCTGCGGGCTGGCGCGTACCAGCAAGCAGGACATCGAGGCCGCCTGGCAGGCCGTCAAGGACGCCGCTCGCCCGCGCATCCACACTTTCATCGCGACGAGCGACATCCACATCGAGCGCAAGCTGCAGACCACCAGAGAGGACGTCAAGGGACAGGTCCGCGCGGCGGTGGCCCAGGCCCGGGAGTACACCGAGGACGTCGAGTTCTCCCCGGAGGACGGGTCGCGCTCGGACATCGATTACATGGCCGAGGTGATCCAGATCGCACTCGAAGAGGGGGCCACGACGATCAACGTCCCCGACACCGTCGGCTACACGATGCCCCGCGAGTACCACGCGATGTTCACCGAGCTCTACCGGCTCGTCCCGCGGCTGCGGGAGGTGGTCGTGTCCGTCCACTGCCACGACGACCTCGGGCTGGCCGTGGCCAACTCGCTCGCCGGCCTGGAAGCCGGCTGCCGCCAGGTGGAGTGCGCTGTGAACGGGATCGGGGAGCGGGCCGGCAACGCCTCGCTCGAGGAGATAGTGATGCTCGTGCACACCCGCGAGCCGAGCCTCGGGCTGTGGACCGGCGTGGAGACGACGGAGATCGCCCGCACCAGCCGGCTGGTCTCACGCCTGACCGGCTACCAGGTGCAGCCCAACAAGGCGATCGTCGGTCGCAACGCCTTCGCCCACGAGGCGGGCATCCACCAGGACGGCGTCCTGAAGGAGCGCACCACCTACGAGATCATGGACGCGACCACCGTGGGGCTGCGAAGCAACTCGATAGTCCTCGGCAAGCACTCCGGCCGTCATGCGCTCAGCAACGCCCTGCAGGAGATGGGCTTCGAGCTCGACGGCCACGCTCTCAACACGGCGTTCAAGCGCTTCAAGGAGATCGCCGACCGCAAGAAGCTCCTGACCGCGATGGACCTCGAGGCGCTGGTGACCGACGAGCTGCGCGAGGAGGTGGCGGGGTACACCCTCGACTGGTTCGAGGTGGAGGCCTCATCGCTGCGGCCCCCCCACGCGAAGGTGGCCGTGAAGCTGCCCGGGGGCGACTCGGCGACGGGGACGTTCACCGGCGACGGCCCGATCGACGCTGTCTTCCAGGCGATCAACGCCGCCACCGGCGTGGCCGCGAGGCTCAGCGACTTCACCATCGGCGCCGTCACCGAGGGTCAGGACGCCCTCGGTGAGGTCTCGATCGTGCTCGAGGTGGACGGCTCCACGGGCGCCGGCCAGGGGGTCTCGACGGACATCATCGACGCGGCCGCCCGGGCCTACGTGCGGGCGCTGTCGGTGGCCGTCGCCCGCTCGCAGGCCGACGACGCGATCGGTCTCCCGGAGACCGCCTAACCGCCGCGGGCGCCACCTGTCCACGACCGCGCCGCGTGCGTACGCTGTCTGTGATAGCGTACGCACGTATGGCGACTGCAGCGAACTCCATCGACGCCGACGATGCGGTCGGGGCGGCCGTCGACCCGATCGGACCGGCGGTCATCGGCGCCCGCGTGAAGGCCCTGCGGGAGGCTTCCTCGCTGTCCCTGCGCGACCTCGCCGCTCGCAGCGGAGTGAGCGCGCCGATGCTCTCGCAGGTGGAGCGGGGAGAGACGAGCCCCACGCTCACGGTCGCCTCGCGGATCGCAGCCGGACTGGAGCTGCGGCTCTCCCAGCTGCTGCGCCTGGACGAGAGCGGGTCGGTGACGATCGTCCGAGCAGGCCGGCGCCGGCGCGGGGGCAACCCCCGCAGGGGGCACCGCCTCGAGGTGATGACCCCCGGGGTGCCGGGCCAGCGGGCCGAGCTCTCCCGCCACACCCTTTCCCCGGGCGGCGCCACCGGTGCCGCCGACGATCCGCCGATGCACGAGCCCGGCAGCCGCGAGACCGCGCTCGTGGAGCACGGCTCGGTCGTGCTCGTCTGCGACGGCCGGCGTCACGAGCTGGGGGAGGGCGACTGCGTCACCTTCGACGCCGATCTGCCCCACCACTTCGAGAACCCCACCCCCGGGGAGGCCTCGTTCCTGGCGGTCGTCGCCGCGGGACTGAGGCGCAGCTAGATGGGTACCGCCCGCGACACACCCCCGACCCCGGCAGGGGTCCCCATCAGGGGATACTCGAGCGTGCGCTTCAGCGACGACCGATGACGATGCCGAAGACCATGTTCGAGAAGATCTGGGAGGCCCACGAGGTGGCTCCGGGCCTGCTCTACATCGACCTGCACCTCGTCCACGAGGTGACCAGCCCCCAGGCGTTCGACGGCCTGCGCCTGGCCGGGCGCACGGTCCGCCGCCCGGATCGAACGCTGGCGACGGCCGACCACAACACGCCCACCGACGGCACCCCGGTGGCGGCCAGGATCAAGGACGAGCTCTCACGCGTGCAGGTGCAGACGCTCGAGAGCAACTGCGAGGAGTTCGCCATCCCCGTCTACTCCCTCGGCTCCGATCGCCAGGGGATCGTCCACGTGATCGGCCCCGAGCTCGGCGTGACCCAGCCCGGCATGACGATCGTCTGCGGCGACTCCCACACCTCCACCCACGGGGCCTTCGGGGCGCTCGCCTTCGGGATCGGCACCAGCGAGGTGGAGCACGTGCTCGCCACCCAGTGCATGGTCCAGCACCGGCCCCATTCGATGCGCATCCGCTACGAGGGGGAGCTGGGGTTCGGGGTGACCGCCAAGGACCTGATCCTCGCGACCCTCGGCCGCCTCGGCGTGGGGGGGATGACCGGCCGCGTGGTGGAGTACGCCGGGCCGGCGATCGAGGGTCTGTCGATGGAGGGTCGGATGACCGTGTGCAACATGACGATCGAGGGCGGCGGGAGGGCCGGGATGATCGCCCCCGACGAGACCACCTTCGCCTGGTTCACCGACGTCGAGCGCCCCGGCGCCCCCCGCGGAGCGGACCTCGAGCGGGCGTTCGACGCATGGGGGCAGTTGCGCAGCGACGACGGCGCCCGCTTCGAGGAGGAGGTCGTGATCGACGCCGGTGCCGTCTCTCCCCAGGTCACGTGGGGGACCAACCCCGGGATGGTCCGCCCCGTCACCGATCGGGTGCCCTCGCCTGAGGAGTTCGACAGCCCGGCCGACCGCGAGGCGGCGGAGCGGGCGCTCCATTACATGGCGCTCGAGCCCGGCACCCCGATCGAGGCGATCGCGGTGGATCGCGTGTTCATCGGCTCCTGCACCAACTCGCGCATCGGCGACCTGCGCGCCGCCGCCGAGGTCGTCGCCGGACGGCGCGTGGCCGACAGGGTCTCCGCGATGGTCGTCCCGGGCTCCCAGCAGGTCAAGGCCCAGGCCGAGGCGGAGGGCCTCGACCGGATCTTCCGGGACGCGGGCTTCGACTGGCGTGTCGCCGGATGCTCGATGTGCCTGGGCATGAACCCCGACATCCTCGCTCCCGGGGAGCGCTGCGCCTCGACCTCGAACCGCAACTTCGAGGGTCGCCAGGGACGCGGGGGCAGGACCCACCTCGTCTCCCCCCAGATGGCCGCCGCCGCGGCGATCGAGGGGCGCTTCGTCGACATCCGGCAGTGGTCGTAGGCGGGAGCGGGACGTGCAGGCGATAGAGACGATCGCGGGTCCGGTCAGCCATCTCGACCGCTCCAACGTCGACACCGACCAGATCATGCCCAAGCAGTTTCTCAAGCGGGTGCAGCGCACCGGCTTCGGAGAGTTCCTCTTCTATGACTGGGCCAAGGAGCCCGACTGGGACCTGCCGGCCAACCCGATCCTCGTCACCGGCGAGAACTTCGGCTGCGGCTCCTCCCGCGAGCACGCCCCCTGGGGGCTGCAGGACTACGGCTTCCAGGCGATCGTCGCTCCGAGCTTCGCCGACATCTTCTACTCCAACTGCACGAAGATCGGCCTGCTCCCGGTCGTCCTCGACGAGCCGCACTGCGAGGCGCTCGCCCGGGCGGGGGACGGACAGGTCGACCTGCGCTCCCAGGAGGTGCGCTACCGCGATCCCGACGACCCCCGGGGAGGCATCGTGACGGTGCCCTTCGAGATCGACCCCGAGATACGCCGGCGGATGCTCGAGGGCCTGGACGACATCGGCGTGACGCTCGGCCAGGAGCCGGAGATCGCCGCCTACGAGCGCGACCGCGAGCTCAGCGGGAGCCGGCTGGGATCCGACACGACGGCCCTGTGATCCTCCCCGGCCACACGCCCTGGTAGCGTCGCCCGCCATGGCGTACCGCGTCGTCACCCTCCCCGGAGACGGGATCGGACCGGAGATCATGGCCCCCACCCTCGAGCTGCTGCGCGCCGTGGGGGAGTTCGAGTTCGACGAGCACCTCTTCGGGGGTGCGAG
>DATFZP010000207.1:0-2502 GCA_035314405.1 Solirubrobacteraceae bacterium
CGACGTCGACGCCCACAGCACCCGCTGGGGAGTCGCCCCCTTGCCCGCCAGGTACTCCCACCGGGGCCCTGAGAACACCTCCAGGTAGTGCTCGTAGGCGAGCTTCGCGTTGGCGATCGCCAGCTTGCCCTTCAACGCGTCCGGCGCCCCCAGCTCCTGCAGCCGGCGGTCGGCCTCCGTGTCGATCCGGGAGACGAAGAAGCTCGCGACCGAGGCCACGCCGCGGGGGTCGCCCCCGTCGGCGACCAGCCGCTCGATGCCCCGTATGTAGGACTCCGCGACCTCCGCATAGCGGCGCAGGGAGAAGATCAGGGTGACGTTGATCGAGCGTCCCTTCGCCACGACGTCCTCGATCGCGGCGAGGCCGGGCTTGGTCGCCGGGATCTTGACCATCAGGTTGGGGCGATCGACCCTCTCATGCAGGCTCATCGCCTCGCGGAAGGTCTCGAGCGTGTCGTAGGCCAGGCGCGGGTCCACCTCGAGCGAGACGTAGCCGTCGCGGCGCCCGCCGCGCTCCCACACCGCCCGGAAGACGTCGCAGGCATCGACGATGTCCTGCTCAGCGAGCGCCCAGAAGCTCGCGTCGACGTCGCTGCCCCGAGCCGCCAGCTCCTGCAGCTGGTCGTCGTAGGCATCGCCGGTGCTCATGGCGCTCTCGAAGATCGTCGGGTTGGACGTGGCGCCGACGACGGCGTAGTCGTCGATCAGCTCCTGCAGGTGGCCTCCCTGGATCGAGTCCCGCGAGAGGTAGTCCACCCACACGCTCTGCCCCAGGGCCGACAGGCTTTGCAGGGGGGCCAACTTCTCAGCGGTCATCGTGTCTCCTTAGCGATCGTGGTCGAGCAGGGCGCGGGCCCGCGCGAGGATGTTGTCGACGCCGAACCCGAGCTCCTCCAGCACGGTTGCCCCGGGAGCGGATGCGCCGAAACGGTCGAGGCCGAGGACGTCGCCGGCGCTGCCGACCCACTTCCACCAGCCCAGGCTCGCACCGGGCTCGACGGCCAGCCGGGCGCCGACGGCCGAGGGCAGGACCTGCTCGCGGTACTCCGGCGACTGCGCCTCGAACAGCTCCACGCACGGCATCGATACGACCCTCGTGGGTGTGCCCTGCTCGGCCAGCTGCATGCCGGCGGCGAGGGTCGGCCCGACCTCGGCGCCGGTGGCGATCAGGATCAGCCGGCAGGCTTGCGCCGGCGCTCCGCCCGACCCCGCCGGCCCGGACTCCCACAGCACGTAGCCGCCGCGCTCCACCCCTTCCGCCGGGGCCAGCGCGGAGCGGTCGAGCACGGGGATGCCCTGGCGGGAGAGCAGCAGCGCGACGGGCCCATCCTCCCGTTCGAGGGCCAGGCGCCAGGCGACCGAGGTCTCGTTGGCGTCACAGGGCCTGATCACCCACAGCCCGGGAATGGCCCGCAGGGCGGTGTAGTGCTCGATCGGCTGGTGGGTGGGACCGTCCTCGCCGAGGGCGACGGAGTCGTGCGTCCACACCCACACGACGGGCAGGCCCATCAGCGCCGACAGGCGCACGGAGCCGCGCATGTAGTCGGAGAAGATCAGGAAGGTCGAGCCGTAGGGCTTGACGATCCCGCCGTGGGCGGCGGCCCCGTTGACGATCGCCCCCATCGCGTGCTCGCGGATCCCGAACGGGACGTTGCGCCCGGCGTGCACCCGGGAGAACTCCCCACCGCCGTCGAACACCGTCTTGGTCGACTCGACAAGGTCGGCGGCGCCGCCGATCATCGTCGGGGCGAAGCTCGAGAAGGCTGCCATCGCCCGCTGGCCGGCGACCCTCGTGGCGAGCTTCTCGCCGGGGAGGAACGCGGGCAGCGACTCCCGCCAGCCCTCCCTCAGGCGCCCCGACCAGGCCCGCCGCCAGTCCTCGGCCATGTCGGGGAAGGACTCGCTCCAGCTGTCAAACCGGCCCTGCCACTCCTCCCGAGCTGCTGCGCCCGAGGCGAGCAGCGACATGTGCTCGTAGACGCGGTCGTCCACCCAGAAGCTCGTGTCGGGGTCGAACCCCATCACCTCCTTGGTGGCCCTCACCTCATCCTCGCCGAGGGGGGCTCCGTGCGACTTGGCCGTGTCGACCGCGTGGGGTGCCGGATAGGCGATGTGGGAGCGGATCGAGATGAAGGAGGGGCGCTCGGATTCCTCGCGGCCGGCCGCGATCGCCGCCTCGAGCGCATCGAGGTCCTCCGAGTCCTCCACCCGCTGTACGTGCCAGCCGTCGGCGGACAGCCGCGCCGTGTGGTTCTCGCCATCGAAGGAGATCGACGTGGTGCCATCGATCGTGATGTGGTTGTCGTCGTAGCAGACCACCAGCTTGCCGAGGCCGAAGTGCCCGGCGATCGAGGCTGCTTCCTGGCTGATCCCCTCCATCAGGTCCCCGTCGGAACAGATCACGTAGACGTGGTGGTCGACCACGGTGCTGCCCGGCCGGTTGAACCGCTCGGCGAGGAAGCGCTCGGCGATCGCCATGCCGACGGCGTTGGCGATGCCCTG
>DATFZP010000208.1:0-2488 GCA_035314405.1 Solirubrobacteraceae bacterium
GGCCCGCGTCGATCGCGTCGCGGTCAAGCTCCGGCTTCGCTGCGACGCCCCGGAAGTCGACTCGATCACCCCCGAATGGCCCACCGCCGACCACCAGGAGCGCGAGGTCTATGACATGTTCGGCGTGATCTTCCGCGGCCACCCCGACCTGCGCCGGATCCTGATGCCCGAGGACTACGAGGGCTTCCCCCAGCGCCGCGACTTCCCCGTCGGCGGCGAACCGGTCCTGTTCACCCGCGACGCCGCCGAGTGGTTGGAGCGACGGGAGTGAGCTCGACCGGCACGCCGCCGCTGTCGCCCTACCGCAGGCGCGAGCAGAGCGTCACGCTCTCCCCACTCGAGGATCAGCACGAGCCCGGGACCAGCGAAGAGCTCCTGACGCTCAACTTCGGCCCCCACCACCCCGCCACGCACGGGGTCCTGCGGCTGCTCGTCACGCTCCAGGGGGAGGTCGTGCGGGACATCAAACCGATCGTCGGCTATGTCCACACCGGGATCGAGAAGACGGCCGAGGACAAGGCGTACTGGAAGGTCATACCGGTGGTCGAGCGGATGGACTACCTCTCCTACTACTTCAACGCGATGGCCTTCTGCGGCGCGGTCGAGACGCTGATGGAGGTCGAGGTGCCGAGCCGCGCGCAGTACCTTCGCGTGATCCACCTCGAGCTGAACCGGATCGCCTCGCACCTGATCTGGCTCGGAACGAGCGCCCTCGACCTCGGCTCGTCCTCGATCTTCCTCTATTGCCTGCGCGAGCGCGACCTGATCCTCGACCTGTTCGAGATGTCCTCCGGTCAGCGCATGCACACGCGCTACTTCCAGGTCGGCGGCGTGATCGAGGACATCCCCTCGGGCTTCGAGCTCAAGCTGCGGGAGTTCCTGAAGGTGATGCCCGAGCGGGCGGACGAGTACGGGGCGATCCTGAACTCGAACGAGATCGTCCTGCAGCGCCTGCGCGGAACCTGCCCCGTCGACGCCGAGACGCTGCTGGGGCTCGGCGTGACCGGCCCGCTGCTCCGTGCCGCGGGCAACCCCTGGGACCTGCGCAAGGCCGACCCCTACAGCTCCTACGAGGACTTCGCGTTCAAGATCCCGGTCGGCACGGTGGGCGACAACTACGACCGCTTCGCGGTGCGCCTGGCGGAGATCTACGAGTCGGTGAAGATCATCGAGCAGGCGATCGACGGGCTGCCCGAAGGACCCCACATCACCGCGGACCGCAAGGTCGCGCTGCCGCCCCGGCACGAGCTCGCGACGTCGATGGAGGCCCTCATCCACCACTTCAAGCTCGTCACGGAGGGGTTCCGCGTGCCCCCCGGCGAGGTGTACAACCCGATCGAGTCCCCCCGCGGGGAGCTCGGCTGCTACGTGCGCTCGGACGGCAGCTCCAAGCCCGCCCGGGTGCACATGCGCGACCCCAGCTTCGTGAACCTGCAGGCGCTCGCGCCGATGGTCAAGGGCGGCTACATCGCCGACATGATCGCCGCGACCGCGATGCTCGACCCGATCCTCGGAGGCATCGACCGATGAGCCCACGCGGCTGGGACTCCCCCGCCGACCTCGAGCGCCCCCCCGCGGAGGTCCCCGACCCCGCCACCACGCCCGTGCCCGAGCAGCTGCGCCGGGAGATCGAGGGGCACATGGCCAAGTACCCCGATCGCCGTTCCGCCGCGCTGCCGGCGCTCGCGGCGGCCCAGCGGGTGCACGGCTGGTGCTCGCCGGAGGCGATCGACCAGGTCGCCGTCGTGATGAGGGTGACCCCCGCCTACCTGGACTCGGTCGCGACGTTCTACGACATGCTCGAGACGCACCCCGTCGGGCGCCACAGCGTGTACGTGTGCACCAACATCTCCTGCTCGCTGCGCGGCGCCGACGAGCTCTACGAGGCGATCCGGACCGCCGCCGCCGACGATGGCGAGGTCAACGTGCGCTCGTTCGAGTGCCTGGGCGCGTGCGACATCGCCCCGATGGCCTCGGTCGACGGGGTCTACGTCGGTCCGCTCACGGCGGCCGACGTTCCCCAGCTGCTCGAGGACGTCCATGCCGGCCGCGAGGTCCTGCCCGAGAAGCAGCTCGTCCGCCGGCTCGTGGCGGACCCCCGCGCGAACAGCCGCGACTATCCGCCCCACGGTCCCATCCCCGGCGCTCCGGAGGGGACACTCTGATGTCCGCGCCGGTCTCGGACGCGCCGCTGCTGCTGCTCGCCGACATCGACGAGCCGGGGCTGTGCACGCGCGAGGTGTACGAACGCCGCGGCGGCTACGAGTCGCTGCGACGGGCGCTCGCGATGAGGCCCGAGGAGGTCCTCGCCGAGCTCGAAGCCTCGGGTCTGCGGGGGCGCGGAGGCGCCGGGTTCGCGATGGGCAAGAAGGTCTCGTTCCTGCCCAAGGGGTCCATGGACAAGTACCTCGTGTGCAACGCCGACGAGTCCGAGCCAGGGACCTTCAAGGACCGCGAACTGATGCAGAAGACCCCGCACATGCTGATC
>DATFZP010000209.1:0-4170 GCA_035314405.1 Solirubrobacteraceae bacterium
CCCCGGACGGGTGCGTCGTCAAGCTCGCCGGCCACGAGCGCCGCTCCCACACCGGGCCCGCGCGGGTGTTCGACGGCGAGGAGGCGGCGATGGCCGCGGTGCTCGCCCACGAGATCGAGGACGACGACGTGGTCGTCATCCGCAACGAGGGTCCCGCCGGTGGGCCGGGGATGCGGGAGATGCTCTCGGTCACCGCCGCCCTGGTCGGCGAGGGGCTCGGCGAGACGGTCGCCCTGATCACCGACGGGCGCTTCTCCGGCGCCACCCACGGCTTCATGGTCGCCCACATCGCCCCCGAGGCGGCGCGGGGAGGCCCCATCGGGGCGCTGATCGACGGGGATCGAATCACCATCGACGTCGACTCCCGTCGCCTCGACGTGGCGCTCAGCGAAGCGGAGATCGCCGAGCGCCTGCTCGCCTACGTGCCCGCTCCCCGGGCCGAGGAGCACGTCGACGTGGCGATCCAGAAGTACGCCAGGCTCGTCGGCAGCGCCGCCGAGGGCGCCGTCACCAGCTGAGCGGGGGCTCGGACGAGCGGCGCTGCAGGCGGCGCCTGCGGCGAGGATCGTGCCACTGCGGGCGGCCGAGCGGCAGGGACGGCGGCCGCGTGCGAACATCGGGGATCGACCACGGCTATCAGGGAGAACCCAGTGAGCGCACCGTTCAAGGGCACGATCAACGTCGACATCCGCGACTCGGTGCCCGACTGGGCGCCGTTCGAGCCTCCCCATGCCCCCGAGGGCGCCCCGAACGTGGTCTATGTGGTGCTCGATGACGTCGGCTTCTCGGCCCTCGGCTGCTACGGGGGGCCGGTCGAGACCCCCAACCTCGACCGAATTGCATCCCAGGGCGTGCGCTACACCCAGTGGCACACCACGGCCCTGTGCTCGCCGACGCGCTCGTGCCTGCTGACGGGCCGCAACCACACGCGCAACAGCATGGCCTGCATCACCGAGGGGGCGGTCGGGTTCCCCAACGCCAGCGGCACGATCCCCCCGGAGAACGGGATGCTGCCCGAGATCCTCGGGGAGCTCGGGTGGAACACCTACATGGTCGGCAAGTGGCACCTGTGTCCGACGGTCGAGATGAACCTCGCGTCCACCCGGCGCAACTGGCCGACCGGCCGTGGCTTCGAGCGGTTCTACGGCTTCCTCGGCGCCGAGACCAACCAGTGGTACCCGGAGCTGGTGTACGACAACCATCCGGTCGACCAGCCGGCCTCGCCGAAGGACGGCTACCACCTCACCGTGGACATCACCGACAAGGCGCTCGAGTTCATCAAGGACGCGCAGGCGGTCGCCCCCGCGAAACCGTTCATGCTGTACTACGCCCCCGGCGCCTGTCACGCTCCCCACCACGCTCCCCCGGAGTGGATCGAGAAGTACAAGGGGCGCTTCGAGATGGGCTACGAGGCGATGCGAGAGCAGACGCTCGCCCGCCAGAAGGAGCTGGGCCTCGTGCCGCCGGAGACCGAGCTCCCGCCGATCAACCCGATCGGCACACCGCAGACGCGGACGGGGCCGGACGGCAAGCCCTTCCCCGAGATGGACGTGACCCGCCCGTGGGAGAGCCTGTCAGAGCAGGAGCGTCGGCTGTTCGCGCGCATGGCCGAGGTCTATGCGGGCTTCCTCGCCCACACCGACGATCAGATCGGCAGGCTGCTCGAGTTCCTCGAGGAGATCGAGCAGCTCGAGAACACGATGATCATCGTCGTCTCGGACAACGGCGCGAGCGGGGAGGGAGGGCCGAACGGGTCGGTGAACGAGAACAAGTTCATGAACGGGATGGCGGACAACATGGAGGAAAACCTCCTCCTGTTCGACGAGCTGGGCGGTCCCAACACCTACAACCACTACCCCAACGGCTGGGCGATGGCGTTCAACACACCGTTCAAGATGTGGAAGCGGTATGAGTTCAACGGCGGTACCAGCGACCCCTGCATCGTCTCCTGGCCCGCAGGGATCGAGGCCAAGGGCGGCATCCGCCACCAGTACCACCACGCGATCGACCTCGTTCCCACGATCCTCGACGTCCTCGGCATGGAGGCTCCGGCGACGATCAAGGGTCATGTCCAGGCGAGCTTCGACGGAGTCAGCATGCGCTACAGCTTCGACGACCCCGATGCGCCCGGCGCACGCTCGACGCAGTTCTACTCGATGCTCGGCTCCCGCGCGATCTGGCACGAGGGCTGGAAGGCGGTCACCGCCCACCCCACGCTCGCCGGCTGGGGGAACTTCAACGACGACGAGTGGGAGCTCTACCACACCGACAGCGACCGCGCCGAGCTGCACAACCTCGCCGCCGAGCGCACGGAGAAGGTCCGCGAGCTCGTGAACCTGTGGTATGCGGAGGCGGGCGCCAACGACGGCTTCCCGCTGGACGACCGCTCGGCGGTCGAGATCTCCACCACGCCCCGACCGCAGCTGTCGATGCCACGTGAACGCTACCGCTACTACCCCGGCGTGGCGGCCGTGCCGGAGGCGCAGGCGGTGAACGTGCGAAACCGCTCCTACGCGATCGGAGCGCTGCTCGACCTTCCCTCCGCCGGAGCCGAGGGGGTTCTGTTCGCACAAGGGTCCCATTTCGGCGGCCACACGCTGTTCGTGAGGGACAACCGCCTGCACTACGCGTACAACTTCGTGGGGAACCCCATCCAGACGATCGTCGCCGACGATGAGCTGCCCGTCGGCGAGAACCTGATCCTCTCGGCCGCCTTCGAGCGGGACGGCGAGGACCCGCCGGGCGTGTCCACCGGCCTTCTCGCCCTGTACCACGGTGAGACGAAGGTGGGGGAGGAGCGGATCAGAACCCAGCCCGGCGTGTTCGGGCTCAGCGGCACCGGGCTGACGGTGGGGCGCGGCGTGACCGCCATCAGCGACGACTTCCCCGGACAGCGGCCGTGGCACTTCACCGGTGGCGTTCTCAAGTTCGTCGCGGTGGACGTCAGCGGCGAGCCCTACGTCGACATGGAGCGCGAGGCGCAGGCGATGCTGATGCGGGAGTAGGGCGGCCCGGCCCGCCGGACGGCTACTCGGCGAGAAAGTCCCTCACCAGCGCGTTGAACGCCGCCGGGCGCTCGAGCATCGCCATGTGGCCGGTGTCCTCGAAGATCACCTTTCGCGAATCGGGGATCAGCTCCGCGAAGACGTCCGCGTCGCCGACGTGGATCAGCCTGTCGCCGTCCCCCCACACGACCAGCGTGGGACACGCTATCTCCGCGAGGCGGTCCCGCAGCTCGTAGTCGAGGACCGCCTCGAGCGCCTGCATGAAACCCGGCTTGCCGCTGCCCCGCACCTGCTCTGCAGTCAGCGGGGGCGGCAGACGCCGGGGGTGGCGCACGACGACGCCGAGGGCGGCCTCCCGCAGGCGCGGGTGGGAGGCCACCGCGTCGGACTTGGCGGCGAGCCAGCCGCCGCCTCCGAGGAGGACCCTCTCCAGCCTGCGGAGGGTCGGCACGGCGCGGACCACGTGCGGGTCCCGGTGCGTCGAGATCCCCGCAGCGGAGATCAGCACGAGACGCTCGACCCGCTGGGGGAAAGCGATCGCGAGCTCGGCCCCGATGAACCCGCCCATCGAGTTGCCGACGACCGTGGCGGCGTCGACGCCGAGCTCCGCGAGCAGTCCATCCAGCAGGCGGGCGTACCCCGACATCGAGATCGGCTCGCTGCCCAGCGGCGAGTATCCGAATCCCGGCAGGTCGATCGCCACCACACGGCGCTCCCCGGCGAACACCGGCAGCTGCTCCAGCCAGTTGGTCCAGCAGCCCGACAGGCCGTGCACGAACACGATCGCCGGCCCCTCGCCCCAGTCGATCGTGTTGACCGGCTGGCCGCCCACCAGCACCCACCGCTGATGCTCCCGCCAGTCCACGTCGAGCCACGGCGATCGCCCGACCGGCCCGTACGCGGCCGCCTCCCCCGAAGGGATCCGCGTGGCGGTGCCGTCGTGGGAGTTGGTGCTCACGGAGGTGAATCTACTCTTCTGCGCTGCTGCCCGGTGGAGCTCAGGGAGCGGCGAGCGATGGGCCCGCACGTGCAGGCGGGCGGGCACGGGTGGCGAAGTACGCGGGGCGATGACCACGCGAACGCCCGACACCGACAGCGGCGCGCGGCTGGGGTCCCTCTGGAGTGCTGCGATCGAACAGCTCGAGGAGGATCTCAGGCGGCGTGA
>DATFZP010000210.1:0-2850 GCA_035314405.1 Solirubrobacteraceae bacterium
CAGATGTACCGCTTCGCAAGGGCAGCTCGGATCTACGACGGGCCGGACGAGGTGCACCGCCAGTCTGTCGCCCGCCACATCCTGCGTGGCTATGGGCCTCCCCCGGACGGCATCCCCAGCGAGCACCTGCCCACCCGTCGAGCCCAGGCCCGCGAGCGCTTCAGGCACCTGCTGGAGACGGTCACCGCCAACGACTAGGAGGGACCGGCGCCGGGTCGGGATGCTCCTGCGGATCGCTGCCGGCCACCCCTCCTTCTAGGCTGGAGCGATGCCCACCGACGCCAAGCTGTCGCCCGTGCGCTTCGACCCGACCGCGTTCGGAAGCTTCCGATTCGTCTCCAGGGACCTCGACTCGGGCGGGCGGGTCACCCTCCGCTATGCCCTCGACGAGCAGATCACGTTCGTCGAGGAGTTCGACCTGCCGATCCGGGGTACCGTCGGGGAGGCGGACCGAGAGCGCTGCGAGGGGCTGCTCTCGCTGCTGCACTGGGTGGCGGGTGTGAGCTACTTCAAGACGGCCCTCCCCCCCGAGCTCCGATGTGAGACAGGCGACCCGCCCGAGGCGACCGCCGCCCTGCTGGAGGCCCTCTACTCGGAGGGCCTCGGAGAGTTCGCCTTTAGCAACGGACTGGGCGATCTGCCCCGCCCGAGGTTCTCCCGCCCGGCAGCGGCCACCGGGCCCGCGCCCACCCCCGGCGTCACCGGCGCCGCGTCCACGCCCGGCGCCGGCGCGCCCGATGCTCTTGAGGCGGTGCTCGTGCCCGTCGGAGGCGGCAAGGACTCGGTCCTCGCCCTGGAGATCGTCCGTCGCTCGGGTGTGCGGACGGCCCTCCTGTCAGTCGGCGAGGCGCCCCCGATCGCCCGCACCGTCGCCGCCGCCGGGCTCGAGCACCTGATCGTCCGTCGCCGGCTCGATCCCCTGCTGGCGGAGCTGAACCGGGCGGGGGCGCTGAACGGGCACGTCCCCGTCACGGCGATCATTGCGAGCGTGGCGCTGCTGACGGCGTCGCTCCACGGTTTCGACGCGGTCGCGATGGCCAACGAGCGGTCGGCCTCGAGCGGGAACCTCGTCTGGGAGGGGATAGAGGTCAACCACCAGTTCAGCAAGGGGCGCTCCGCCGAACGCCTGCTCCGGGCGGCCCTCGCGGAGATCGCCGGCGCCCCGCAGCTGTTCTCCGTCCTGCGTCCGGCGTCGGAGCTCGCGATCGCGAGGGCGTTCGCGGGGATGGAGCGCTACCACGGCGCGTTCACCAGCTGCAACGCGGTCTTCCGGATCGACCCCTCCCTGCGGGCGGCGTCCTGGTGCTGCGAATGTCCCAAGTGCAGGTTCGTCTTCCTCGCCCTCGCGCCTTTCACCACACCGGCCCGGCTCCGTGAGATCTTCGGGCGCGACCTGCTCGCCGAAGAGGGACAGTTCGAAGGCTTCGCCCTGCTGACCGCCACCGGCGGGGACAAGCCGTTCGAGTGCGTGGGCGAGGAGCAGGAGAGCCTCGCGGCGATCCGCATGCTGGCGTGCGATCCACGGTGGCGGGATCACGCCGTCGTGGCCCGACTCGCGGCGGAGGTGCTCCCTCGGTTTCCCCCCTCGGCCGGCGACCCGGCCGCGGTGCTCGCCCTCAGCGACGATCACGACGTGCCCCCCTTGCTCATGCGTGAGGTCCGTGCGGTTCTCCGAGCTTGACGGCGCGACCGTCGGCGTGTGGGGGGCAGGTCGGGAGATCCGCTCCTTCGCCGATCAGCTGGCCCGGAGGCTGCCGTCGGCGCGGATCGTGGCGGCCGTGTTCGACGAGGAGCCCGAGTCGGGGGTGGGGGGGGAGCTGAGGGCCCCCGAGGCCCGGGTGGTGCTCGCCCCGGAGGCGGTTGGCGCCCTCCGCGGATGCGAGGTCGTCGTGCGCTCTCCCGGAGTGCCCGCCCACCGCCGCGAGCTCGAGGAGCTGCGCGCCGCCGGGGTGCACGTCACGACCGCGACGTCCCTGTGGCTGGCCGAGCGGGAGGGCGAGGGTGTGATCGGGGTGACCGGGACGAAGGGCAAGAGCACCACCGCCGCGCTGATCGATCACCTGCTGCGGGCCACAGGGCTGGCCCCGCGGCTCGCCGGGAACATCGGCGTGCCCGCCCTCGACCTCCTCGACGAGGAGCCCGGGCGGGTCGTCGTGGTCGAGCTCTCGAGCTACCAGATCACAGACCTCGAGACGGGCCCTCAGGTGGCAGTGCTCACGAACCTGTTCCGGGAGCATCTCGACTGGCACGGCTCGGAGGAGGCGTACAGGGCCGACAAGCTGCGCCTCTTCTCCCTGCCGGGGGTGCGATCCGTCGTGGTCAACTCCCGTGACGAGGGCCTCGCGGCCGGCTCTGTTGGCCGGGTCACCAGCTATGGGCAGCCGGCGGGCTGGGACGTGCTCGCCGGCGGGATCGCCCGCGACGGACGGCCGGTGGTCGCCGCTGACGAGCTGCCCCTACGTGGAGAGCACAACGCGCTCAACCTGTGCGCGGCGCTGGCGGCCGTTGAAGCCTTCGGCGTCGAGCCTCCCGCGCTGCCCGGCTCGCTGGCGGGGTTTGCCCCCCTTCCCCACAGGCTCGTGACGGTCGCCGAGATCGAAGGTGTCACGTGGGTCGACGACAGCATCTCGACCACACCCGAGTCGACCCTCGCTGCCCTCGCCAGTTTTCCGGACGCCGAGATCGTGCTGATCGGCGGTGGCCAGGACCGCGGCCAGGACTACGCCGCCCTCGGCCGCGCCATCCACGAGCGCCGGGCGGCGGTGATCGGCATCCCCTCCACGGGGCCCCGTCTGCTGGGCGCCGCTCAGGGCGCCGGCGTGTCGGCCGCTCGCGCCCTGGCCGCGGAGG
>DATFZP010000211.1:0-4210 GCA_035314405.1 Solirubrobacteraceae bacterium
GACGAGCGTGCTCGCCAACCTCGAGCCGCTGGCCGAATCCCTCCGGGGAGAGGACGGGGAAGCCGCTCGCTCGGCGCTGCGCTCCTCCCAGCGGATGCGACGGCTGGTGGCCGACCTGTTGCTGCTTGCCCGCAGCGACGCCGCGCGGGTGGTCGCCAGGGAGCCGTGCGACCTCGCGCGGATCGTGGTCGAGGCGGCGGCCGAGCTGGGGCCGGTCAGCGGCGAGCACCAGATCTCCCTCGACGTCCACCCCGCGAGCACGATGGGGGTCCGGGACGAGCTGCACCGGGTCGTGATCAACCTGCTCGAGAACGCGCTGCGGCACACCCCCGCCGGAACCGAGATCCGCGTCAGCACCGCGACCCGAGAGGGTGTTGCCGAGCTGGTCGTCGAGGACGACGGCCCGGGAGTCCCGCCGGACCTCGCCCCGAGCCTGTTCGAGCGATTCGTCCGGGGGGCGGGCGACCGTGGCGGCTCGTTCGGCCTCGGGCTGGCGATCGTCCAGGCCGTCGCCCAGTCCCACGGCGGCAGCGTCACCCTCGAGCAGCGGGAGGACCACCCCGGCGCGCGGTTCGTCGTGCGCCTGCCCGCCTGCTCAGACCTCGACGACGACGGGGAGCACCATCGGTCGTCGCTTCAGACGGTCATAGACTAGCTTCGCGAGGTCGTCGTGGAGGCTCTGCTGGAGCAGGTCCACCTCGCGGATTTCCTCTCCCGCCGCCCGCGCCAGCGACGCCTCGACCGTCGCGCGGATCTCCCCGAGGAGCTCGTCGGCCTCGTCCAGGAACGGGACGCCGCGGAAGATCACCTCGGGATCGGCCACCGAGCTGCCGTCCTGCTCGGCGATCGTGACGACGACGATGAAGATGCCGTCGGCCGAGAGCATCCGCCGGTCGCGCAGGGCGACATCCGCCATCTCGCCGATCTCGACGCCGTCGACGAAGATCATGCCCGACTGCTCCGGCTCTCCGAAGCGGGCCCCCCGGCCGTCGATCTCCAGCGGCAGGCCGTTTTCGCCGCAGAAGATGTCCTCCGGGTGGACTCCCACCGCTTCCGCCAGCTGGGCGTGCAGGCGCAGTCGCTTGAAGTCGCCGTGGAAGGGCATCACGTAGCGTGGCTTGACGAGGTTGAGCATCAGCTTGACCTCCTCCGCGTAGCCGTGTCCCGAGGCGTGCACGGGGGCGTCGCGAGGGGTGATCACGTCGCACCCGATGTGGTAGAGGCGGTCGATCGTCTCGCCCACGGCGCGCTCGTTGCCGGGGATGGGGGTGGCGGAGAAGACGACGGTGTCCCCCCTCTTCAGCTCCACCTGGGGGTGGTCGCGGTAGGCCATCCGGCGTAGGGCGGACAGCGGCTCGCCCTGGGACCCGGTGGAGATGATCACCACCCGGTCGTCGGGGAAGTCGCCGATCTCCCTCGCCCCCACGAGCCCGCCCTCGGGGATCTCGATGTGCCCGAGGTTGCGCCCGATGCCGACGTTCTTGCGCATCGACCGCCCCACCAGGGTGACCTTGCGATCGAGGGCGTGGGCCGCGTCGACGACCTGCTGGACGCGGTGGATGTTGGAGGCGAAGCTCGTCACCACTATGCGGCCCTCGCAGCGGGCGAACACGTCCTCCAGGTGCGGGCCGACCACCGACTCCGACGGGGAGAAGCCGTCGCGGTCGACGTTGGTGGAGTCGCCGCACAGCAGCAGGACACCCTCCCTGCCGAGCTCCGCCAGCCGCGAGACGTCCGCCGGCGGACCGTCGACGGGGGTCTGGTCGAACTTGTAGTCGCCGGTGATCAGGACGGTGCCGAGGTCGGTGCCGAGAGCCACGGCGCTCGAGTCGGGGATCGAGTGGGTCATGTGGACGAGCTCGACCGAGAACGGCCCCAGCTCGATCGTCTCCCCCGGATCGACCTCGCCCAGCTCGACGTCTCGCAGCTTGTGCTCGTCGAGCTTCGAGCGGGCCATCGCCATCGTCAGCGCCCCGCCGTAGACGGGGGGCAGGTGATCGTGGGGGAGCTCCCGCAGGACCCAGGGAAGGGCGCCGAGGTGGTCCTCGTGGCCGTGGGTGACGACGATCGCCTCGATGTCCCGGGCGCGCTCCCGCAGGTAGGCGAAGTCGGGGAGCACGAGGTCGATGCCGACCATCTCGGGGGTGGGGAAGCGCAGCCCGACGTCGACCACGATGATCCGGCCGTCGTGTTCGACGACGGTCATGTTCTTGCCGATCTCCCCCAACCCTCCGAGGGGGAGGACGCGCAGCTTCGAGCTCACGCGGGGGCTCGGGCGGGCGCGGCGGGAACGAGGCCGTGGCGTTCGAGCACCGCCCTGATCGCGGCGGCCTCCTCCTCGGTGGCCTCCACGAGCGGCAGGCGCAGCCCGCCGACGCGATGGCCGAGCATGTTCAGAGCCGCCTTCGTGCAGATCGGGTTGGACGTCAGGAACAGCGCCTCGTAGACGTCCTGCAGCGAGGCGTCGATCTCCTCCCGGCGGTCGGGCTCGTCGACCATCCGGCGCAGCTCGTTGCCGACGATGTGGCTGGCGACGGAGATGACGCCGGCGCCGCCGATGCCGAGCGTGCGGGCAAACGTGGCGTCGTCCCCCGCGTACAGGGCGAGGCCGTCGATCGGCCGCAGCTCGTCGGGGTTGGCCTGCTTGACACCTTCGATCCGGTCGATCTGGGCGAGCTCGGCGAGCAGGTCCGGAGGCATGTTCGTGCCCGTGCGGGACGGGATGTTGTACAGCAGGATCGGTTTGTCGGTGGCCCCCGCGACGGCTTCGAAGTGCCGGCGCAGGCCGAGGCGGTTGGGCCGGTTGTAATAGGGGGTCACCGACAGCATCGCGTCGGCCCCGAGCTCGGTCGCCCGTTCGGTCAGGAACACGGCGTGGCGGGTGTCGTTGGTCCCGGTCCCGGCGACGATCGTCTTTCCCGGCGGGCGCTCGGCCACCGCCAGCCCGATCAGGCCGAGCTGCTCCTCGTCGGTCAGCGTGGAGGCCTCCCCGGTCGTGCCGGCGACGACGAACCCGTCGGACCCGTTGTCGGCGAGGTGTCGCATGAGCGCGACGAAGGACTCCTCGTCGACCCCCAGCCGCTCGTCGAAGGGGGTGACGATGGCCGTGAGGATGGCGCCCAGATCGATCATCGGCGTGAGTATGTCAGAGCACCGCCATTCAGAAGAGCAGATTCTCCAACCCGATCACGGGCGATTCGGTGAGCGTCCCCACGCGGCGCACGGCCAGCAGCACTCCGGGCATGAACGACTCCCGGCCGATCGAGTCGTGACGGATCGTGAGCGTCTGGGCGAGATCGCCGAGGATCACCTCCTGGTGGGCCACGAGGCCGGGCAGGCGCACGGAGTGGATCGGCGGCGGAGGCCCCCCCGAGGCGGCCGCCATCAGCTCGGCGGTGCGGGCGGCCGTCCCGCTCGGCGCGTCGAGCTTGGCGGCGTGGTGGAGCTCGACGATCTCCGCGCTCTGCATGTGCGCGGCTGCCTCCGCCGCGAAGCGCATCATCAGCACCGCCCCGATCGCGAAGTTCGGCGCGATCAGGACATTGGCGCGGGGCGCGCCGTCCGCCGCCGGCTCATCCCTGAGGGGGGCCGGGTCGAAGCCGGTTGTGCCGATCACCACGTGGACGCCGGCGCGCAGGCAGGCGAGGGCGTTGGGCAGGGCGGTGTCGGGGGTCGTGAAGTCGACGACCACCTCGGCGTCGCCGAGCACCTCCTCGAGCGCCACCCCCAAGAGGGGGTCGGCTCGGCCCACCAGCTCCATGTCCTCGGCCGCTTCCACCGCCGCGCACACCGTCTCCCCCATGCGGCCGGCGGCGCCGGCCACGGCGACGCGGATCATCAACCGGCTCCCTGGACGATCGTGGCCTGCGGGACGGCGACCGGAGCGCCCCCGCGCAGGGGGGCGATCGCCTGCAGGAAGCGCCCGTCGTCGGGGCCGACGCCGGCGAGCGAAAGCGCTCCGGGGACGAACAGCTCAGCGGCCAGCTCCCGCACCTCCCCCAGCCCGACGGCGTCGATCCGCTCGATGATCTCCTCGACGGAGAGGATCGGCAGGCCGGCCAGCAGGGAGCCGCCGAGGCGGCTCATCCGCGCGGCGGTCGACTCGAGGCCGAGGACGACCCTGCCCTTCAGGTTCTCGCGCGAGCGGGTGAGCTCCTCCTCGCTCGCGGGATCCTCGGCGCAGCGCTGCAGCTCGGCGGCGAGGACGGCG
>DATFZP010000212.1:0-2362 GCA_035314405.1 Solirubrobacteraceae bacterium
GCGCCGGTGTCTCGGTGCTCGCGCACAGGGCTCTGACCCGCTCGAGCATCCCCTCCGGCCCGCACGCGTAGACGACGGCATGCCCGTCACGGTGGATCTCGGGAGCGAGCAGGTCGGTCACCGGACCGTGGTAGCCGGCGGAGCCGTCGTCGGTGGCGATCCGGGCGCCGTCGAGCAGCGCGGCGCCCTGCGCGCGGGCGCGATCGCGAAAGCCGAGCAGGACGGTGACTGTCGTCTGCAGGACGTCCTGCAGGATCGCCAGCGGGGCGATGCCCACGCCGCCGCCCAGCAGGATCGCCCGGCGACCGTCCGGCGGCGGGGTGAACCCCGTCCCGAGCGGTCCCAGCGCCCACACCCGCTCCCCGGCACGCAGCTCGGACAGCCGCCGCGTGCCGGGGCCGACGTCCTCGAGCAGGAAGTGGCACTCGCCGGCGACCTGGCGGGCGATCGAGAAGGCCCGTGCGAGGAACGGACGCTCGTCCTCCCCCCCGCCCCAGCGCTCGACCGCTGCGAGCATCGCGAACTGGCCCGGCTGGAACCGTGGCCCGTCGGGGTCGGCGACGCGCAGCACGCGGTAGGCGCCCAGCTCGTCCCTCCCCGTGACGGTCAGCTCACGGCGCCCGAAGGGAGCTCCCGTCACGCCACAGCGGCCCCGTCGGGGGCATCGGTGGAGTGCGCGGCCTCGGGCCTGCTCGCGCCGTGGAGCTCCTGCAGGCACAGCACCTCGGGCTCGCCACCGCGACGGGCAGAGGCGATCGCGCGGGCTGCCGAGACACCGGCGGCGAGGGTCGTCAGGCACGGGATTCCGTGGCCCACCGCGGCGCGACGGATCTCCCACCCGTCGGTGCGGGCGCCCACCCCCGTGGGTGTGTTGACGACGAGATCGACATCCCCCCGCTCGATCCAGTCGACCACGTGGGGGGATCCTTCGCCGAGCTTGTTCAACCGCTCGACGGGCACGCCCATGCGGGCGATCGCCTCCGCCGTGCCGCGGGTCGCGAGGATCCGAAAGCCGTTGTCGTGGAGGATCTCGGCCACGCCGCAGGCCCCCGCCTTGTCGGAGTCGGTGACGGTGATGAAGGCGGTGCCCTGGAGGGGCAGGGGAACGCCGGCTGCGGCCTGGGCCTTCGCGAAGGCCGTGGGGAAGTCACGGGCGATGCCCATCACCTCGCCCGTGGATCGCATCTCCGGGCCGAGCACGGCGTCCGATCCCTCGAAGCGGTCGAACGGCAGCACCGCCTCCTTGACCGACACGTGACTCCCGAAGCCCATCCCCTCCCTGCCCCGGGGCAGGCCCATCGCGGCGATCCGCTCTCCGAGCATGATCCGGCAGGCGAGCTTGGCGAGCGGGATCCCCACGGCCTTCGAGACGAATGGAACGGTACGGGACGCCCGCGGGTTGGCCTCGATCACGTACAGCTCGCCGGCGTGGACGGCGTACTGGACGTTGATCAGCCCGACCACCCCGATCGCCAGGGCGATGTCCCTGCTGGCCGTCCGGATCTGCTCGAGCATCTCCTCCCCCAGCGAGTGGGGTGGCAGCACACAGGCGCTGTCGCCCGAGTGCACGCCCGCCTCCTCGACGTGCTGCATGATCCCCCCGATCCACACCTCGCTGCCGTCGCAGAGCGCGTCCACGTCGACCTCGAAGGCGTCCTCCAAGAAGTGGTCGAGGTAGATCTCGCCGTCCTCACCGGCCTCCCGGCGCAGGTAGTCGGCGAGGCCCTCGGGCGAGTAGACGATCTCCATCGCCCTGCCCCCGAGCACGTAGGAGGGACGGACGAGCAGGGGGAAGCCGACGGTCGGGGCGACGGCGATCGCCTCCTGCAGGGAGCCGGCGGTGGCATACGGTGGCGCCTTGTAGCCGAGTCGCTCGAGCAGCTCGCCGAAGCGCCGTCGGTCCTCGGCGAGGTCGATCGCCTCCACGCTCGTGCCCAGCAGGGGCACACCGGCGGCGGCGAGCCCCGCGGCGAGCTTCAGCGGCGTCTGGCCGCCGAACTGCACGACCACCCCGGCGCAGCCGTCGCCGCCGGAGCCCTGCTCGGCCTCCACCACGGCGAGCACGTCCTCGAGGGTCAGCGGCTCGAAGTAGAGGCGATCGGACGTGTCGTAGTCCGTCGACACCGTCTCGGGGTTGCAGTTGACCATCACCGCTTCGCGCCCCGACTCCTTCACAGTCATGGCGGCGTGCACACAGCAGTAGTCGAACTCGATCCCCTGGCCGATCCGGTTCGGCCCCGAGCCGAGGATGACCACCGACTCGCCCCCGCCGCGGAGCAGCTCGCTCGCCGCCCGGCGGTCCCAGCCCGAGTAGTAGTAAGGGGTCCGCGCCGGGAACTCCGCCGCGCAGGTGTCGACGGAC
>DATFZP010000213.1:0-3042 GCA_035314405.1 Solirubrobacteraceae bacterium
CGGTATGTCGAACACCGTTTCCACCAGCACCGAGCTCCCGAGCAGCACCCCGATGTCGAGCCCCAGGATCGTCATGATCGGGTTGATCGCGGGGCGCACCCCGTGGCGCATCACCACCTGGCGCTCGGGCAGGCCCTTCGCCCTCGCCGTGCGGATGTAGTCCTCCCCCATGGTCTCGATCAGGCTGCTGCGCATCAGCCTCGCATAGAAGGCGGCGGTCCCGGCGGCGACCACGAACCACGGCATGATCATCGAGGTGAACCACCCCCATGGGTCGCTGCCGAGGGGCACGTAGCTCCCGGCGCCGGGGAAGATCTTCCACACCCCGATGTCGGCGGCGAACAGGTACAGCACGAGCAGGCCGAGCCAGTATTCCGGTGCCGAGATCAGCACCAGGGCGCTGCCCATGCTGAAGCGGTCCAGGCGGGAGCGGGGTCGCCGCGCCGAGATGATCCCCACGCTCACGCCGGAGACGAGCCACAGCACGGCGCCGCCGAGCACGACCGAGAAGGTGGCGCCGATCCGTTCGAAGATGAGGCCTTTGACGGATGCGTTGCTCGAGTAGCTGTAGCCGAGGTTCAGATGCAGGAAGACGCCCTTCATGTAGAGCCAGAACTGGGCGGGGAGTGATCTGTCGAGGCCGAGGTCGTTGCGTATCTCCGCGAGGATCTTCGGCGTCTGCAGGCGCCCGGCCCGCAGCTTCGCCGGGTCGGCGGTGGGGAGGACGCGGAAGATGACGAACATCAGCGCCGAGACGAGGATCAGCGTCGCGATCCCCCACAGGATCCTGCGGACTATGTAGCGGGCCATGGCCCTACTTCAGCGAGGTGTAGTTGTAGTCCCACGAGCCCACGTTCCAGACGTCGCCGACCCCGGCCACGTTCTTGGACTCGATCTGCGGCTGCTTGCTCCAGTCATACGGAACGGCGACCGCATTTTCGACGAGTTCTTTGTCGATCTTCGCCCACGCTTCCGAGCGGGCCTGGGTGCCGACGACGAGTTCGCCGGCTTCCATCGCCTTGTTGACCTGGGGGACGTTCACCTGTCCCCAGTTGGAGTTGGTGCCGTTGGTGATGATGTATTTCCCGTTGAACGGAACGTTGAGCACCGCTTCCGGGTCGCCGAAGTCGGCGACCCACCCCACGTTCGGGCAGACGTCGATCTCTTCGCTCACCACTCCGCAGTATTTGGAGTACATCGTCGCCTGGTCGACCAGGTTGAGGGTCGTCTTGAAGCCCAGGGTCTTCAGGGCCTGGTTGGCGATTTCCGCGTCTGCGGCCTGCGGGCTCCCCGTCGAGCCGACCACCTGAAGGGTCGCCGGTCCGGTGTACTTGCCGCTCGGGTAGCCCCCGAGCTTCATGTACTTTTCCGCCACCGCCATGTCCCCTTCGGGGTGTTCGTTGTAGTCCACCTTCGGCCCGGTCAGCCCGCCGGCCTGTTCGAACCCGGGAATTTCGGGGTAGATGAAGTGGGTCATCACGTCGCTGACCAGTTCTCCTCCGCGGGCCTTGTCCATCGCCTTGCGATCGAGCGCCGCCCAGTAGGCCTTGCGCAGGTCGACGTTCGTGAACGGTCCCTTGGCGTTGTTCAGCGCCACGTAGTGGTCCCCCGCCCCGGGCGAGATCTGCAGCTGGGGGCGGAAGCTTTCGTACGCGAGCTTGACGATCGCCTGGGCGGGGGTGTCGTTCTGGACCTTGCTGGTCCCTTCGAGCACCTGACGGCCGATCACGGTCGGATCGCCGCCGATGCTGATGTTGATCTGGTTCAGGTAGGCGGGGCGGAAGTCGGTGCTCGCGTTCCAGTTCGGGTTGCGCACCAGCGTCGCGGACTTGCCCGGCACGTACCCGATCCCGAGGATCTTCCCTTCGCTGTTGGCCTTGAACATGTAAGGACCGGTGGCGACCTGGTAGTTGCCGTATTCACTCGGCTTCTTGGCGTCGAACTTCGCCGCGTATTCCTGGGGCACGGGAGCCGTAACCGGCAGCACGAGCGCGGCCACGACGGTGGCCGCCTTCGGTTCGGTGAGTTTGATCACGAGGGTGTACTTTTCGGGGGTGGTTATGCCGGGGATCGCTCCCCCGGTGGCGGTCTTGGCGCCTTCCACCGAGGAGAAGTAGGCGCCGAAGTAGGGGTTCGCCACGTTCGGGTTGGCGCCACGGTCCATCGCGTAGGCCACGTCCGCCGCCGTCACTTCTCGATTGACGGGTGGGCTGAAGTGAACGCCGTGACGGATGTGGATCGTGATCTTCTCCTTGTTCGAGGAGATCTGGGCCGCTTCGGAGGCCATGTCGGGTGTCGGAGCGGCGAACGTGTTCGGCTTGTAGGAGAAGAGCGGGCGCTGGGTGGCGTACACGGCCTGATAGTCGATGTCGAAGTAGGACTGGCCCGGATCGATGTGTTCGAAGTCCTCGTGGTTGAGCACTTCGAGCGTGCCCCCGGTCTTGCCGCCGCTCAGCGACTCGCTCGCCGGGGTCTGCACGCCGGCCGCGACGCCGCTGCCGCCGGTGCTCGAGCTCGAGCTCGACCCGCAGGCTCCGAGCGCGAGCGCGCACGCGCCGGCGATGAGAGCGAGCGCGGCTGTCCTGATCGACCTGTTCATGGGTCCTCCTGTGCGTTGACGGCGGCCGGGCGAAGTCATTGGGCGGTCCTTGGGTTGAGGGCGTCCTGCAGGCCGTCGCCGAGCAGGTTGAAGGCGAGCACCGTCAGCAGCAGGGCGAGTCCGGGGAACACCATGTACCACCAGGCGGTGTTGAAGATCGGGGTGGCGGCGGCGATCATCTGGCCCCAGCTCGCCGTGGGGGGGCGGATCCCGACGCCGAGGAAGGACAGGCTCGCCTCGAGCAGGATGTTCAGGGGCACCGACAGCGTCGCGTAGACGATGATCGGGGCGACGAGGTTGGGCAGGATCTCGCGGAACATGATGCGGGCGTTGGAGGCCCCCAGGGCCCGCGAGGCCTCGACGAACTCGCGCTCCCGCAGCGACAGCACGAGCCCCCGGATGATGCGGGCGATGTAGGGCCAGGAGGCGAGGGAGATCAGGAA
>DATFZP010000214.1:0-4292 GCA_035314405.1 Solirubrobacteraceae bacterium
CAGCCGATCCCCAACACGGAGTTCCTCGTGGGCGTCTTTCCGAGCCTCGGCGAGAACCGCCGGGAGGCCCTCAAGATCGCCGCCGGGTTCAGGGGCGAGGAAGCCTTCCAGGCGGGCGTGGCCGAGGAGCAGGCGCTCGACACGGTGCTGCCCCGCCTCTCGACCGAGCGGGCCATCGAGCTGGCGAACGAATGCATCCAGCTGTATATCTGGGACCGCCTCGGCTGCGACAACTAGCGGGGCGTATGCCGGCGCGAGGCGGCGTCCTCGCTCGCTCGTGTGCATAGCACACGTCGCTCCCTGCGTCCTTGCCTCGCTTGGCCTACGCCCCGCTGGAAGGGTTTGACCGGCGCCGGGGGGCGCCGCGAGGCGGGCCCGGCGTGGGGGCTAGACTGAGGACATGTCCGAGCTTGCTCCTGCTCCCACCGAGGATGACGTGATGGAGGCCCTCTCGAACGTGATCGACCCCGAGCTCGGCCTGGACTTCGTCGAGCTCGGCCTGATCTACGGGGTCGAGATCGATCAGGGCAATGTGCAGGTGACGTTCACCCTCACCACTCCAGGCTGTCCGATCGGGCCGCAGGTCACCGAACAGATCGAGGAGTTCGTCGGGGAACTGGATGGCGTCAGCGCCGTCGAGTCGACGATGGTCTTCACTCCTCCGTGGTCGCCGGAGATGATGAGCGAGGACGCGAAGTTCGCACTCGGGTACTGAGTCGCCGAGAGCACAGAACCACGAATACGCCAGCAAACATTGGGCTTTTCGAGCGCGAGGGCTGTCACGGAAGGGCTGAGAACGGCTGCCAGCAAAGTGCCAGCGGCAGGTGTTCACGAGGCATCGCGCTGCGGCCTATTTTGCACGCTCGCCGCGGGTCCAGAGACCCCGTAGAAACCCTGTGTAGCTGGGTCTAGACACCGGCTCCGTCGTGCGGCGTCTGCGGGGTTGAGTGGCGGCCGGCGGCGACGGGTGGGACGCGCGCGCGGATCTCCTCGAGCAGTGCGGCTGCGAGCGCCGCGTGGTCTTCCCTGATTGCTGTCATAGAGCCCGCTGGGCGGAACAGCTCGACCCGGACCGATGGCCGACGGGGGAAGCGCGCGAGGTCGGTCCCGCCGATCACCGCCGCGAGGACGATCTGCGCGTCGGGGGCAGCCTGTATGAGGCGGGCCACACCGCGGTGTGCCCGCACTCGCCGCCCGCGCGAGAGGCCACCCTCGGGGAAGATGCACACGGCCTCGCGGTTCGCGAGAGCGTCGATCGCGGCCTCAAGCGCCGCGATGTCTCCCGCCCCCCGACGGATCGGGATCTGCCTGATGCCGTCCAGCACGCCTGCCATGGGACGCCACTGCCAGAGACTGTCCATAGCCAGGAACCGCAGCGGTCGGCCGGCGCGCACCAAGGTGTCGGCGATCGCGAGCGGGTCGAGCATGCTGTCATGGTTCGCGACGACCAGTACGGCCCTGCCCGGCGGGGGCAGGGCCTCCCGCCCGCTCACCTCCAGCCTGCACCACCAGCGCAGCGGAACGCCGAGCAGGACAAGCAGACGGTACAGCCGCTCTCCGTCGCCCGGCCCTTGCATGAGGGCGATTATTGCGGTGCAGCAGGTTGCGGGCCCGCCGCGTTGGCGTGGTCTGGGCAATACTGCCGGCGATGTCTGACGAGTCCACGACCCCCGACTTGGTGGAGCTGAACCGCCATGCGATCGAGTCGTTGGCGCGCCACGACCTCGTCGCTGCACGATCGTGCGGGTCGAGATGTTCCGAGGCCGGGCCGAATCCCTCGCAGCGGTGGGGCTGACGGAGTAGGCGCGCCGCAGTATCGCGGCGCTCCGCCGTCGCCGTCGCGGTGGTCGGCTACGCCGTGGCGGCCGTGGTCTGGCGTGCGAGTGCGGACAGCTCGGACAGCTCGGCCGCGATGTCCTCCCCGAGGGCGCCGATGTCGGGAAGGGCGTCGAAGTCTCCGAGCAGGCTGAAGTTCATCTGGCCGTTGTAGGACATGATCGCGATCGCGAGGGCGTGGTTTTCGGGAAGGAAGGCGACGGGGATCGCCTGCAGCATCTCCCGGCCGAGCACGTACAGGGGGAACTGGGTTCCGGGCACGTTGGTCACGATCAGGTTGAACAGGCGGGTGGAGAAGTTCAGGCGGGAGGCCTGGGCGAGGATCGTGGGGGGGGCGAAGTTCTGGGCGCCGGCGATCACCTCGGCGCCGAGGGCGGCCTTGGACTCCTTCAGCCCGGACATCGCGTGGGAGACGAACCGCAGGCGGTCGATCGGATCGGCGACGTAGACGGGGAGCGGGCCCCGGATGACGACGATCCGGTTTCCTCCCACGTCGTGCTCTCCTTCGGTCCTGACCGACACGGGCACGAGCGCCCGCAGCTCGAGCCCCTCGGTGTGCTGGCCGCGGCGGACCAGGAACGAGCGCAGGGCGCCGGCGACCACCGCCAGGACGACGTCGTTGACGGTCCCTCCGAACACGTTCTTGATCGCCTTGAAGTCGTCGAGCTCGCAGGTTATGGCGACGAAGCGCCGGTGGGGGCCGATGGGGACGTTCAGCGGCGTCTCGGGGGCGGGGTTGAGGCCGGCCCAGATGATCTCTCCGACCCCCTCCGCCGCTTCCCGCGCCCGCGTCAGGGCCCGCTCGGGATGCGACAGCGCGTCGATCGCCCCATCGAAGAGCGCCACGCCGGTGCGCACCGCACCCACGAGACCCGTGGCGAGCAGGTGGGCCGTGCCGGGTTCCGGGTGGGGCTTCCATGGGCGCCCGGAGTGGGCGATGGCCGGCGGGTTCGGGGACAGGTCGAACAGCACCGTCGCAAGGTCCACTCCCGCGATCCCATCGATCAGCGAGTGGTGGGTCTTGGTGATCAGCGCGAAGCGGTCGTCGGGGAGGCCCTCGATCAGCCACATCTCCCACAGAGGCTTGGAGCGGTCGAGCTGCTGGGAGAAGATCCGGGCGGTGAGGTCCTGCAGCTGCTCCCAGCCCCCCGGTGCGGGCAGGGCGGTGTGGCGGACGTGGTAGTCGAGGTTGAAGCTGGGGTCGTCGATCCACACCGGCCGGCCGCTGTCGATCGGGGTGTAGGCGAGCTTGTGGCGGTACCGCGGGACCAGGTGCAGGCGCCGGCGGATCTCTTCGAGGAACTCCTCCATCGTCGGAGGTGGCCCTTCGATGATCATCAGACCCCCGATGTGCATGTGGGACACAGCGCCCTCCTGGTGCAGGAAGGATGCGTCCACGGGGGTCAGCCGGTCGAGGTGTTGCTGGACCATCAGCGCTTAGCGTACCTGGACGCCCCCTACAATGACCTCGATGTCGAACACCGTCGAGAAGCTGCTGCTCGCGGCTCCACGCGGCTACTGCGCAGGGGTCGACCGAGCGGTGCAGACGGTCGAACGAGCGCTCGAGCTGCACGGGGCTCCGGTGTACGTGCGCAAGGAGATCGTCCACAACAAGCACGTCGTGGAGGAGCTCCGCAAGCGGGGGGCGATCTTCGTCGAGGAGCACACGGAGGTGCCGCTCGGGGCCGTGTGCGTGTTCTCCGCCCACGGGGTGGCTCCCGCCGTGCGCAGCGGTGCCGAGGAGCGAGGCCTGCAGACGATCGACGCCACCTGCCCGCTCGTCACC
This sequence comes from Solirubrobacteraceae bacterium, assembly GCA_035314405.1. Classification (GTDB taxonomy): domain Bacteria; phylum Actinomycetota; class Thermoleophilia; order Solirubrobacterales; family Solirubrobacteraceae; genus Palsa-744. The sequence goes on from DATFZP010000214.1 coordinate 3,623, forward strand.
AAGGTTCATCGCGAGGCGGTCCGCTTCGCAGAGGACGGCTACACGATCGTGCTCGTGGGACACCACGGCCACGAGGAGGTCGAAGGGACGATGGGCGGGGCACCCGACCGGATCGTCCTCGTCCAGAGCGAGCAGGACGTCGACGAGCTCCGGGTCGAGGATCCGGAGAAGGTCGCCTACGTCACCCAGACGACGCTCGCGGTGGACGAAACTACGGCGATCATCGAGCGGCTTCGGGAGCGCTTCCCGAGCATCACCGGTCCCCGCACGGACGACATCTGCTACGCCACCACCAACCGCCAGGCGGCGGTCAAGCAGATGGCCGGCAGCTGCGACCTGATGCTCGTGATCGGATCCCGCAACTCCTCCAACTCGCTGCGCCTGGTGGAGGTCGCCCGCGACTGCGGAACCGACGCCCATCTGATCGACAATGCCGGGGAAGTGCAGGAGCAGTGGCTGGAGGGCCGGCGCGTGGTCGGCATCTCCTCGGGCGCGAGCGCTCCGGAGAACCTCGTGGGCGAGCTCGTCGAGTTCTTCCGTCGGCGTGGCGTCGTGGACGTGTGCGAGTTCGATGTGGTGAGGGAGGACGTCCGCTTCATGCTCCCCAAGCAGGTGCGCGACCTCTCCGCCGCCGGCGCTGCGGGCGGGGTCTCCTGACCGATCACGCCTC
>DATFZP010000215.1:0-9816 GCA_035314405.1 Solirubrobacteraceae bacterium
GCCGCGACCGCCACCACCAGGGCCCCGGCCGCCATCCGCCAGCGCCGCGCCCGCCGTCGCCGCGCCGCCATCGCTCGCCGGTGGCGGCTCTGCTCGGAGGTCATGAATGGCGGTGTGCTCATCAGCTTCGAGGCGTGCTCAACGCCCCCACTATCCCAACCGCCAGAAGCAGGAGGATGAAGATCGAGATCACGCTTCCCGCCGTGAATCCCTGTTCGATCACCGCGCTCACCGTCAGGAAGGCGAAGCCGGCGAGGAACACGATCACGATCGCGAGGACGACCAGGCGGGTCATGCCGGCGCGTTGGAGTGCATGTGCATCTCCATCAGTAAACCGGCAGCGGCCGATCCCTCGCTCGCGGCCGGGCGAGACGCCTGACCGCCAGCAGGCCGAAGGCGAAGCTCCCGAGGTGGGCGAGGTAGGCCACCCCTTCCCCTCCGCCGATCGGGCTCCCGAGGCCGGCGAGCGCGATGTAGAGCTGCTCCGGGAACCACAGCGCCAGCAGCACGGCCGCGGGCACCGTCACGATCGTGGCGAGGAAGATCAGCGGCACGAGGCCGACGATCCGAGCCCTCGGATACAGCAGGACGTAGCCCCCGAGCACCGTTGCGACTGCCCCCGATGAGCCGAGCGTGGGAGCGGTGGAGCTCGGCTCGATGGCAACCTGGACGGCCACCCCGACGAGGCCCCCGAGCAGATAGAAGGCCAGGAAGCGCACGCGGCCCAGCGAGTCCTCGATGGTGGGACCGAAGATCGCGAGGAAGAACATGTTCCCGAAGATCTGCAGAAAGCTGCCGTGGAGGAACAGCGACGTGGGCACCGTCTCCGCCGTGGAGGGCGCTCCGTTGACTGTCGCGCTCACCCCCGGCTGAGCGGCCCTGAAGGGCGCCGCCTGGCAGGCGACCGTCGATCCGTCGCCGCTCGCCGGTGCGGTGAGCAGCTCGCAGTGCTCGCCGGGATGGGCGAGCTCGTAGGGGATCGCGCCGTAGTGGACGGCGACGGCGTCGGACGGGCCTCCGAGGAAGCTCCCTCCGTGACGGATCGCGAGCAGGTAGGCGACCACGTTGATCGCCACCAGGAGGACGGTCACGATCGGGAATCGCGCGAGCGGGATGTTGTCTCTGAGGGGGAACATCGCTGCAGGCACGTCGCTGCGCGCGGGCGCCGGGGACCGCCCGGGAGCCCACCCCAGAGCCTAGCCCCCGCGGGTGCGACCGCGCTCGGGCGGCCTCTATGTGCCGGCCGCCGTGGGGGCCGCCACGGGCGGTGATCCGCTCCCCACCCATCCCACGTGCTGGTCGGCGTGATAGGAGGAGCGCACCAGGGGACCGGCGGCGACGTGGTCGAAGCCCAGCCGGTAGGCGGCTCGCTCGAGCTCGGCGAACTCGTCCGGGTGCCAGTAGCGGACAACCGGCAGATGGCGCTCGGACGGTCGCAGGTACTGCCCGACCGTCAGCACCTGCACGCCGCTCTCGCGCAGCGCCGCGAACGCCTCGAGCAGCTCCTCGGCGCTCTCCCCGAGGCCGACCATCAGCCCCGACTTGGTGACGAGCTCCCCTTCGCCGAGCTCGCGGGCGAGACGCAGGACGCGGCACGAGCGGGCGAAGCGAGAGCCGCGGCGGGCAAGGGGGTACAGCCGCGGCACGACCTCGACGTTGTGGTTGAACACGTCCGGGCGGGCCGCGATCACCTTGGCGAGTGGCATCTCCTGACCCTGGAAGTCGGGGGTGAGCACCTCGACCCGGCAGCCGGGCGCCTGCCGGCGGATCTGGCGGATCACCCCCACGAACGCCGAAGCGCCCTTGTCGGGGAGATCGTCGCGATCGACGGAGGTGATGACCGCGTGGCCGAGCCCCATGCGGGCGACCGAGCGGGCCACGCGGGCGGGCTCGAGCGGGTCGTTCCACGTCGGCCTGCCCGTCTTGACGTTGCAGAAGCCGCACCGCCGCGTGCACGTGTCGCCGAGGATCATGAAGGTCGCCGTTCCCCGCTCCCAGCACTCGCCGACGTTGGGGCAGGCGGCCTCCTGGCAGACCGTGTGCAGGTTCTCCGAGCGGATCAGCTCGGTCAGCTCGCGGTAGCGGGCTCCCCCCGGGGGCGGCACCTTGAACCAGGGAGGCTTGCGCTCGCGCAGGGGGCGAACGCTCCGGCCGAGCACGCTCAGCACGTCCATGCCGCCCGGCTTGGCGCGGGAGCGGGTGGCGCTCACAGGGTAGCCTCCCCTGCCGCCACCCCGGCGGCGCCCGGCGCCCGGCGCGGCGCCGGCTCGGCGGACGGCGGGTGGGCGAGCAGCCGGTCGATGCCGAGTCGACGCTCCGAGACGAGCCGCTGGCGGCGGCCGTGCACGCGGCAGAAGTGCTCTGCCATCCGCCGCCGAAAGCACTGCAGCTGCCGGCTGGGGCCCGTGTCGTCGGGCGCCCCCCGCCGGGCCAGCTCGCACGCGAGCGAGGTCATGCTCACCCCCGGCAGTCCGCAGGCGATGACCCATTTGAACGGCTCCAGATCGGTGGTCACGTTGACGGCGAACCCATGCGTGCTCACTCCCCGCTGGATGTGGACGCCGATCGAGGCGATCTTTCGCTCCCCCACCCACACGCCCGTGTAGCCGGGGCCGTCCTGGGGCCGAGCGTGCGCGGCTATGCCCTCGTCGGCGAGGGCACCGACGATCGCGGCCTCCATCGTGCGCACGAAGTGGCCGACGTCGCCGATCGCCATGATCGGATAACCGACCAGCTGTCCGGGGCCGTGGTAGGTGATCCGCCCCCCCCGGTCGCTGTCGAGCACCTCGATGCCCCGGTCGCGGTAGAAGTCCTCGCCAAGCGGCAGCTCCCCGGCGCCCGCGCGGCGGCCGAGCGTGTACACGGGCGGATGCTCGAGCAGCAGCAGCGTGTCCGCCAGCTCCCCGGTCTGGCGGGCGGCCCGGATCCGCTCCTGGGCGCGCACGGCGTTCAGATAGGGGACCCTCCCCAGGTGGCACACCCAGAGGTCGGGTCGGAGGCTGCTGTCAGGGCAGAGCGTGTGGCTCATCGGTCGCCCCACCAAGCCTAGCGCCGAGTCGTCCAGGCGCTGGGCCGCGCGTGGGGAAGGGGCAGGGAAGCTGCACGCAGCGGTCGAGCTGCTCGGCCGGGCGCCCTACAGCGTCAGCGAAGCCGGTGCCTCGAGCAGCTCCCGGACGCGAGCGGCGAACAGGGCCGCATCGGCGCCGTAGAGGACCCTGTGGTCGCACACGAGCGTGACGGCCATCGTGCTGCGCGCGACAAGCTCTCCGTCCCGCACCACGGCTCGGCGCTCGAGCGATCCGACCGACAGGATCGCCGCCTGCGGAGGGTTGATGATCGCGCTGAAGCTCCTCACCCCGTACATCCCGAGATTGGAGACGGTGAACGTGCCCCCGCCCAGCTCGGGCGGGGTGATCGCGCCCGAGCGCACCCGCTCGAGCAGGGTCCGCGTCTCGCGGGCGATCTCCCCGACGGACTTCTCGTCGGCGTCGAAGACGGTCGGCACGATCAGGGCGTGCTCGACGGCGACGGCGACCCCGACGTTGATCCGGGAGTGCAGCTGCAGCTGGCCGTCACGGTAGCCGGCGTTGGCGCGGGGGTGCTCCCGCAGTGCCAGTGCGCATGCCTTGACGACCATGTCGTTGTAGGTCGGCGCCACCGCCGTCCCGGCTTCGCGCTGGGGCTGGGCCAGTCGCCGCAGCTCCTCCCGCAGCGCCACGCACTGCTCCATGTCGACCTCGATCTGCAGGGAGAAGTCGGGGATCGTCGCCTTGGACTCGGCCATCCTGCGGGCGATCGTCTGCTGCGTGCGGGTGAGCTCCACGACCGTGGTCTGTCCCTTCGCGGTGCTCACGGCGTCGATTCCCGCGGAAGCCCGCGCCGGTGCTCCCGGCGCGGGCGCGCCCTGTGTCTGTGCTCCCTCGGCCCTCGCCTCGGGCGGAGGAGCGCCCGCCGCGGCGGCCGTCGGGGAGAGCACGTCCGCCTTCACGATCCGCCCGCCGGGTCCGCTGCCGGAGAGGCTGCCAAGCGGGATCCCCCGCTCCCCGGCGATGCGCCTGGCCAGCGGCGAGGCCTTCACCCGTCCGCCGTCGCTCGGAACGCTCGGCGCAGCTGCCGACGTCGCGGTGGTCTGCTCCTCGACGCCCCGCGCGTGAGCGTCGCTCGTGACGCTCGGCGCGGAGGGGGCGTTCGCCGTGGCGGGCAGCCCGTCGGCGCTCCCCACGAGGGCGATGATCTCGCCGACCGGGAGCGTTGCCCCCTCGGGAGCCCGGATCTGCAGCACCCCCTGCTGGTCGGACTCGTAGATCATCGTCGCCTTGTCGGTCTCGATCTCGACGAGCTCCTCGCCGCGACGAACCTCCTCGCCGTCGCGCTTGAGCCAGCGCAGGATCGTCCCCTCCTCCATCGTGTCCGACAGCCGCGGCATCACGATGTCGGCCATCAGGACGCTCCCGGCATCGGGGCCACGCCGTCCTGCGCGACGCCGAGCGTGGTCAGGGCGGCGCGAACGATCTGCTGCTCGTGGGGGTAGGCGATGTCCTCGAGCGGCTTGGAGTAGGGCATCGGCACGTCCGCCCCGGTGACCCGATGCACGGGGGCGTCGAGGTCGTCGAAGGCCTGTTCGGCGATCAGCGCCGCGAGGTTGGCCCCGACCCCGCCGTGGGGCCAGCCCTCCTCCACGGTGACGCAGCGGTTCGTCCTGGCGACGGATGCGAGGATCGAGTCGAGGTCCAGGGGCCGCAGCGTGCGGGGGTCGATCACCTCGGCCTGCACGCCGTGCTCGGCGGCGAGCGTCTCGGCGGCTCGTTCAGCGGTCAGCGCCATCCGGGAGACGCCCACGATCGTCACGTCGGACCCCTCGCGGGCGACCCTCGCGACGCCGAACGGGACGAGCTCGTCATGCCCCTCGGGGACCTCCCCGCGGACGCCGTAGAGGGCCTCGTGCTCGATGAAGATCACGGGGTTCTCGTCGCGGATCGCGGCCTTCAGCAGCCCCTTGGCGTCGGCTGCCGTGGCAGGGGTGGCGACGAGCAGTCCGGGAACGTGGAGGAACAGCGCCTCGAGGCAGTGGGAGTGGGTGGGACCGAGCTGATGGCCCGCCCCCTGGGGCATGCGGACGACAAGGGGCACGCTCACCTGTCCGCCGAACATGTAGCGGATGTGGGCTGCGTGATTGACGATCTGGTCGAAGGCGAGCAGGGCGAAGTTGATCGTCATCAGCTCTACGACGGGTCGCAGCCCGGTCATCGCCGCGCCGACGCCGACGCCGACGATCGTGTTCTCGGAGATCGGCGTGTCTCGCACGCGGTGCTCGCCGAACTCCTCGAGCAGACCCTCCGTCACCTTGAACGCGCCACCGAAGACGCCGATGTCCTCGCCCATCAGGAGCACCCGCTCGTCACGGGAGAGCTCCTCGCGCAGCGCCGAGTTCAGCGCCTCCCGGTAGCGCATCTGCGTCATCAGGGGATCACCCCGGGACGTTCGTCGCCGTCCTCCCCGGTGGCCAGCGCGCGGGTGAGCTGCTGGGGTATCTCGTCGTTGCTCGCACCGCCGTCGCCAGCGGCCGCCTGCGCGTCCGCGGGCGCGGACCGCGAGCGGGCGTCATCGGTCTCGCCGGAGTAGTGCCCCCGCACCTGCGGGTCGAGCACGTAGACGTCGTCATACAGCGACTCCGGCTCGGGGAAGGGCGAGCTCTCCGCAAAGGCCACCGCCGCGTCCACCCTCGCCATCGCCTCGGCGTCGATCAGGGCGAGCTCGGCCGCATCGATCACTCCCTCATCCAGCAGCAGGGCGGAGAACGTGGCGATCGGATCCCGCTCCCGCCAGCTGGCGACCTCCTCCTTTGTCCGGTACTGCTCCGGGTCCGCCATCGAGTGCCCGCGAAAGCGGTAGGTCACCGCCTCCACGAGCAGCGGCCGCCGGTCCTCCCGCACGCGTCGAACGGCCTCGGTGAGCACCTCGTGCGTCTCGAGCACGTCCATTCCGTCGCAGCGCATACCGGGCACGCCGAGGCTCTCGCCCTTGCGCCGGAGGTCGGTCACGGCCGAGTGGCGGCGCAGCGCGGTGCCCATCCCGAACTGGTTGTTGGTCACCATGAAGACGACCGGCAGCCGCCACAGGGCGGCGAGGTTGAGGGTCTCGCCGAACGTCCCCTGGTTGGAGGCGCCGTCGCCGAACGTGCACAGCGTGATGTCGTCTGTGCCCTGGTAGTCGCTCGCGAGGCCGATGCCGGCGGCGATCGGCAGGTTCCCCCCGACGATCCCGTAGCCGCCCATGAACCGGCGTGAGAGGTCGAACATGTGCATCGAGCCGCCCCTCCCGCCCGAGCAGCCGTCGACGCGGCCGAACAGCTCGGCCATCACGTTCTCCGGCGGGGTGCCCCGCACGAGGGCGTGCCCGTGCGAGCGGTAGGTCGAGATCAGGTAGTCGCCGGCCCTCAACGCCCGGGCGCTGCCGACGATCGTCGCCTCCTCCCCGATCGACAGGTGCAGGAAGCCGCCCACCTTCGCGCGGGCGTACATCTCTCCCGCTCGCTCCTCGAAGCGGCGGATGAGGGTCATCGTGGCGAGCCACTCGCGCGCGACGTCGGGGTCGGGGAGCGTGGGCATCAATCCTCCACGGTATCCCAGCGTGCGAGGAACTCCTCGGCGTCGAGCCGGGCGAGGTCGGCGCGCAGCCCGCGGGCGAGCCGGGAGGCCGCATGCGGCGGGCGGTCCCAGAAGAGGACCACCTCCCCGCCCTCGATCTCGACGACCTCGACGTGATCGACCCGGGAGGTGTCCGCGAGCAGCGCCGGCGTCCGGCCTCCGCGGGTGACGATCAGGCGGTAGGCGTTCCTCGCCCTCACGGCCGCGGGCCCCCGATCGGCTCGCCCCGCATGTACTCGGCGGCCTGCTCGACGGCCTGATCGCCGAAGAACACACGAGCCTCTGCGCCGACGCGGAGCGCGGGCACCTCCGTCACCCCGGCCGCGCCGGCGGCCGCGGTGCTCGCGGCCAGCCGCTCGGCGGTCGACCGCAGCGCGGCGGCGCGCAGCACCGCCGATGGATGCATCTCGCAGGCAGCCGCCGCGATCAGGACGGAGTCGGGGTCCTCGAGCGAGCGCCCTCCGGCGAACGCCTGGCGGAAAGCGGCCTGGGCGAACGGGACAGCGCGACCGATCGCCTTGGCATAGGTGGCCACCAGCATCGCGAGCGAGCTGTCGAACGGGAAGGGGTCCGGCCAGCGCAGGGGCTGCAGCCCGAGCTCCAGCGCCCGGCGCTCGAGCTGCGAGCGCGCTGGCGGGGAGTCCTTCGCCCGGCGAGACGAGCCGGCGGCCTGCCCGCCCGGAAGCTCGCGCCCGAGCACGGGCAGCCACTCGGCCGGCCCGGGCAGCACGTGCAGGACGCGCTCGGCGGCCATATAGGCCAGCGGGCTGGCGAGGTCGAAGTAGAACGCAGCCGTCGCTGAGGACACCTCCTGGCCTGGATCCTCACCCGTGGATCAACCAGCCGTCGGCGGCCCTTCCGGCCTCCATCACCGCCTCGGACAGCGTCGGGTGACCGTGGATGATGCCGGCCACCTCGGGGAAGCCACCCTCCAGCGCGCGCACGTTGACGAGCTCCTGGATCAGCTCCGTCGCCCGCGAGCCGACGATGTGCCCTCCGAGCAGCTCGCCGTAGGATCTCTCACCGACGATCTTGACCAGGCCGGTGCGGTCCCCATAGACGGTCCCGCCCCCCACGGCCCCGTAGGGGACCTTGCCGACGACGACGTCGTAGCCCTGCTCCCGCGCCTCCGCCTCGGTCAGGCCGAACGAACCGACGTTGGGCATGCAGAAGGTGGCCCGCGGGATATCCACGTAGGAGATCGGGCGGGTCGCCCTTCCCGCCAGGTCCTCGGCGGCGATGATCCCCTCGTCGGAGGCCTTGTGGGCGAGCGCCGGGCCGGGGACGAGATCGCCGATCGCGTAGACACCCGTGCGGGAGGTGCGCAGCGCGCCGTCGACCTTCACGAGCCCCCGCTCGTCGAGCTCGACGCCGGCCTCGGCCAGGCCGAGGCCCTCCACGTCGGCCCCCCGGCCGGCTGCGATCACCAGGTGGTCGACCTCCCCGTGGGACTCGCCGTGGGAGAACCTGACGCTCGCCTCCTCGTTCCTGACCCCCATGACGGGCGTGTCGGTGTGGACCCCGATGCCCTGCCGCCCCAGCCCCCGCTCGACGATCCGTGAGATGTCCACGTCCTCGGTCGGCAGGACTCGATCGAGCGCCTCGAGCAGCAGCACGTCACTGCCGAGGCGGGCGAAGCCGGATGCGATCTCGGCCCCCGACGCCCCTGCGCCGACGACCGCGAGGCGGGCGGGCAGCTCCGGGAGCGCCCACGCCTGCTCGGTCCCGATCACCCGACCCTCGAACTGCACTCCGGGGATCGCTCGCGGAACCGAGCCGGTGGCGAGGATCACACCGCGGGCGCTGATCGTCCGTCCTGCGACGCTCACCTCTGCCGCCGCGGTCAGGCTCGCCTCTCCCTCGATCACGTCGATGGCGTTCTTCTTGAAGAGCCCTCCCACGCCTGAGGTGAGGGTCGAGACGATCTTCTCGCGGCGTTCCTGCACGGCGGGATAGTCGACCTCCACGCCGCTCACCCTCACCCCGAACTCCCCCGCATCGCGCACCTCCGAGAGCAGGTCGGCCGAGCGCAGGACCGCCTTGGCGGGGATGCACGCGTAGTTCAGGCAGCGTCCGCCGATCTTGTCCCGCTCGATCACGGCGGTGCGCAGCCCCAGCTGCGAGGCGCGGATGGCGGCGACATAGCCGCCGGGGCCGGAGCCGATGACAACGCAGTCGTAGTGGTTCTCGGCCATCGCGGGTGAGCCTATCGAAGCGCTCCGGCGCGGGAACCGCTCCATCTCCGCACACGGCGGGCTACGGGGCCGCCCCCCCGGATGCCCGCTCGCCGGCCTGGATCCGGCCCATCACGCGGACGAGCTTCCAGAACAGCCAGCCACCGAACCCGATGCAGACCACGCAGATCAGGGCCGCCGGGACCGTGGAGGCGACGACGAGCGCGAGCGATGTGACGATGATCTGGAAGGCGAGCAGGGCCTCGAAGCCGAGCACCGCCCAGTAGCGCCGTTCGTACATCCCTCGGGCGAGCAGAGCGAGGACGCCCGCCAGGAAGAGCCCGCCCGGCAGCGAGCCGCCGTGCGCGGACAGATCCTTGATGCTCAGCGCCCCGACGATCACGGCCACCGCCAGCAGCGCGCACACGACGACGGCGACGAGCAATGCCGCCGGTCGCTCGTCGCGTCCCAGCGGGGCGAGCTCGATCGGGGCTCGCTCCCGCCTGCCGTCGCCCCCGGCCGCGGATCGTCCGCCGCCGGTGTCGCCGGTCAAGCTCGCTCCCCCGCCGCCACACCGCCGAGCTGCTCCGCGAGCGCCCGCGCCGCGGCCCGGGGATCGCGGGCGTCTCCGATAGCACGGAGCACGCACACGCCCATCGCCCCCGCGGAGAGGGCCTCGCCGAGGTTCCCCGCGTTCAGACCCCCGATCGCGAAGAACGGAACCCGCGCGTGGGCTGCGGCGTGGCGCACGAGCTCCAAGCCCACCGCCGGGCGTCCCGGCTTGGTGGGGGTCTCGTGCACCGGGCCGACGCCGATGTAGTCGACCAGCTCGGGGTCGGCCGCGTCGACCTCTCCCTGCTCGTGGGTGGAGAGGCCGATCAGCAGCTCGCGCCCCACGATCGCTCGGGCCGCCGCCGGCGTGATGTCGTCCTGGCCGACGTGGACCCCATCCGCGCCCGACTCGCGGGCGACCGCGGGGCTGTCGTTGACGATGA
>DATFZP010000216.1:0-6597 GCA_035314405.1 Solirubrobacteraceae bacterium
GTGATGGGCTACGGCGACCTGTTCGTCGCGGGCGCCCTCGGCGGGCTGCTCGCGGCGGGCTTCGGGCGCTACTGGCAGCGGCGGGGCGCTCTCCTGACGGCCATCCTCGCCCTGACGTTCGACCTGCTGTTCTTCTTCGTCGACGAGCTGCCCGCCACCGTTCCGGTGGCGCTCGCCCTCATCCTCGTGACCGTGGAGCGCCGCCGGCGATCCGCTCGGCGGAGATCTCCTCTGCGAGCAGCCGGTCCATCGTCGGGGGCTCCTCGCAGAAGGACGCAGGCCGCGCGGTGACGGCACGCGCCGTCGTCTCCACCGGGGGCGGGCTCGGCACCTCGCGGTCGGAGGAGGCCCCCGCCTGCTCGATCCTGCGCACCTGCGGGATCACCCGGCCCTCGAAGGAGCCGACCGCCTCGTTGTAGGAGGCGACGGCCGAGTCGAGCTGCCTGCCGACCTTGCCCAGCGGCTCGACGAAGCGCCCGAGGCGGCGGTGCAGCTCGCGGGCGGAGTCGGCGATCTCTCGCGCAGACTCGGCGATCAGCTCCTGGCGCCAGCCGTAGTGGACCGCCCACAACAGGCCGATCAGCGTGGTCGGGGTCGCCATCAGCACCTGCTGCTGGACGCCGTATTCGATCAGCGCCGGGTCCTGCGCGAGAGCCGCCTGGTAGATCCCGTCGGAGGGCACGAACATGACGACGAACTCCGGGGTGCAGTCGAACTGGCGCTGGTAGCCCTTGGAGGCGAGCTTGGAGATGTGCTCGCGCGTCTGACGCGCGTGGCGGGCGGCGTGCAGCTCGCGTTCCTCCTCACCGGAGGCCTCCAGCGCCGAGAGGTATGCGTCGAGGGGCACCTTCGAGTCGACCACGACGAGCTTGCCGGCGGGCAGCCGCACGAGCATGTCCGGCCGCAGGGTCCCGTCGTCGGTCTGGATCGTGCTCTGCTCGAAGAAGTCGCAGTGGGAGACCATGCCGGCCATCTCCACCACGTTGCGCAGCTGGATCTCCCCCCACGCGCCCCGCGTCGCCGGGCGCCTGAGCGCCGTCACGAGGTTTCCCGTCTCCTGGCGCAGCGTACCCACGCCGTCGCTGAGCTGGCGCACCATCTGCGAGAGCTCGCCCTGTGCCTGGCGTCGCTCGCGCTCCAGGCGGGCGATCTCGCCCTCCATCCTGCCGAGCTTCTCCGCCACGGGGCCGACGAGGCCCTTCAGCTCGTGCGCCCTCATCGCCATCTCCCCGCTGGCCCGCTCCTCCTCGGCGCGCCGCGCCTCGTCGGCGCGCTGGGCAAGCGACTCGCCCGTCTGGGCGAGCACGTCGAGCGAGATCGCCTTCAGCTGCTCGCGCGTACGCTCATCCTGCCGCCGCCGGTAGGCGGCTGCACACACACCCCCGATCGCTGCACCGAGGACCAACAGCAGGATGCTCAAGGCGCTCATCTGACTCGACCCCTCTCGAATGGCTGGCCGACCAATGTGACACGCGCATCGGACGTGGCGGCGGAGCACCATCGCCGGCGCCGCCACCCCCACGCCGGGGCCCGCGCGGGGGTCCTCCGGCGCCTGCGCCGCCCGCGACGGCAGTCATATGCAGCTTGACATTTGCAGGGCCTATGGGTATCTTCCGGCCACGTTCCCCATGTCTAGGAGACCTGGGGAGCGTTCTGTAGAGAGGGATACAAATCCATTGAGGGGGCTGTGCCTGCGGGCCTGTCCCGCAAGTCTAGGAGGATGTGAGATGTCAGCCAAGAATGGCTTGCTGCGTTCGCGCAGCCGACTCGTCGGTCTCGCGGTGGTCGCGGCCTTCGCGCTCAGCGCGATGCTTGCCTCGACCGCCAGCGCGAAACCGCCGATCAAAGAAACCTACCTGGCCCTGGGTGACTCCGTCGCCTTCGGCTACTCCGCTCAGCTGCTCAACGAAAACCTGCTGGCGGGCGACCCGGCGACCGACTTCGAACACGGTTACGCCAACTACTACCTGACCATGCACAAACCGGTTCTCAACGGAATCCAGCTGACCAACGACGGCTGCCCCGGTGAGACGACCGACTCGGTGATCGGCAACGGTGCGCTGGCGGCAGCGCTGGGGACGGAACCCGAAGCGCCGTGTGCCTACCACAACGTCGATGGGCTGCCGCTGCACAACGAATACGGCGGACCCGGCGTTTCGCAGCTCGAAAACGCTCTCGGGGTCATCGCGGTCGACTCGTTCACCGGCAAACCGGTTACGACGATCACGCTGAACATCGGCGCGAACGACGAGCTTCACGCGATCGCCAAGTGCGAAGCTGAAGTGATCTACGAATTCACCCACGAACCGTACACGAGCAAATACGGTGCCACGCCCGAAGCGGCCGTCAAAGGCTGCCTCGAAGCGCATGCGGCCGAACTGTTCACGCACATCCTGACGAACATCGGGACGATCTCCTACGTGCTCCACAACGGCGCGCTGTTCGGCGGCGTGAACTGGGCCGGCAAGCTCGTCTTCCTGGGCAGCTATGACCCGTACGGAACCGTGTACAAAACCGCTGCCGAAGTTGCGACGGCTCAGGCTGTCGGACCGCAGTTCGCGGGCGCGAAGCTGAACGAACTGCTCACCGGCTCGTTGCCTCTCGCGCAGATCCTGAACCTCCACGAGAACGCGATCGCACCGGGGATCGGCGCCTGCTTCGCGAACGTCCTGCCGGTCTTCAACTCGAACACGAACAAAGAACCGGGTGAAAAAGGCACGCTGCAAAAATGGACGAACATGAACAACCAGACCAGCAGCAACGGTCAGCCCAACGGGCCGGACATCCACCCGACCCCTGTCGGCTACAAGAAGCTCGCCAAGCTCATGACGGAACAGTGCGGCTAGGCAGCACACACGCCTCCTAGAGGCAAAGAGGTAAGCACCCTCGGGGGCGCCCGGCCTAGGCCGGGCGCCCCTGGTGTGTTAAGGGCATCAAGGGCACCTCAGGCGGCGGCGCTCAGGCGCCTCGCGGCGTCTTCGAGGAGTCCCAGCATCGCCGGCGCCGCCGGCACCAGGCGCGCTCCGGCGGGGACAGCGGCGGTCACCTCGCGGACGGGCGGGGCGGGGGAGAGGGCTCTGATAGCGATGTCCTCCCGCGGGGACGTCAGCGCCAGCTCGGGGATCAGCGCCACGCCGACGCCCGCCGCCACCAGGCCCTGGACGGTCTGGTAGTCGTCGCTCTCGAAGGACACCTTCGGCTCGAACCCGGCGGCGTGGCAGCAGCGCACCACGTGCCGCGCGCAGGGGCTTGCGCTCGAGGTCTGCACCCACGCCTCCTCCCGCAGGTCCTCCAGGCGCAGGCGCTGCTTGACCGCGAGCCGGTGCTCGCGGGGAGCGGCCAGGTACATGGGGTCCTCCAGCAGGGGGACCCGGTCGAGGCCCTCGTGCAGCGGCGTCTCCCCCGCGAACTCGAACAGCAGGGCGAGGTCGAGCTCCCCGGCCCGCATCCTCGCTGCGATCTCCTCCGGCTCACCCTCGGCGAGGGTCAGCTCGACATCCGGGTAGGCCGCGCGGAACGTCGCGATCGCGTGCGGCATCAGGGTCGCCCCGGCCGTCGGGAAGGACGCCATGCGCAGACGCCCCCCACGCAGCCCGGCGATCGCACCGAGCGCCGACTCCGCGGCCTCCAGCCCGGCGAGGATGCCCTCGGCGTGGCCGACCAGGGCCTGTCCCGCCGCGGTCAGGCTCACGCCCCGGGGATGGCGCTCGAGCAGCGCCATCCCGGTCTCGGACTCGAGCGTGGCGATCTGCTGGGAGACGGCCGATTGAGAGTAGGAGAGCGCCTCCGCGGCCGCCGAGATGGAGCCCCGGTAGGCCACCTCCCTGAGCACCCTGAGCCGGGGAACGCTGAGCATTAGCAGAGCTTATCTCACAGATCAGAAGATTCATTGGTGCTGATGGCAGGAACCTGCCACCCTTGGGCGAAACGACTTCAAAATCAACCGCGGGCCGGGCACAGGGCCCGACACACAGGAGAGATCACAATGAGCACCAAGGTCATCGTTTCCTATGACGGTACGGCCAACGAGGACGACGCGATCACGCTTGGGGGGTTGTTCGCGAGGGCCGGCGCAGACGTCGCGCTCGCCTACGTCCGCCACACCCACGAGCCCGACCAGGACCGCGAGACGCTCGCCCGGCAGGAGGCGCACGACCTGCTGCAGCGCGGCGCCGCGCTGCTCGGCCGGCCCGCCGCCCTGCACGTCGTCACCGACCGCTCGACCCCCGAGGGGCTGCAGGCGCTCGCCGAGAGCGAGGGCGCGGACGTGATCGTGTTCTGCTCGGACTCGCACACCGCCAAAGGCCACATCGGGATCGGCAACTCGGCGGAGCGCCTGCTCGACGGCGGCACCACGGCGATCGCGATCGCCCCGATCGACCTCGCCCAGCACCTCGACGAGGAAGGTGTCAGGGAGATCGTCGCGATCGGCGACTCCGATGGCGGAGCGAACGAGACGGCTCAGTCTCTGGCTCGCGCCCTGGGGGCGAGCATCTCGCCGGTCGTCAACCGGGACACCGACCTGCTCGTCGTGGACTCCCGCCCCGAGGCCTCGCCCGGTCGCACCTCGATCAGCTCCTCTGCGACGCACATGGTCGAGATCGCCACCTGCCCGGTGCTGGTCCTGCCCCGCGGCAGGGCGCTCAGCTTCGGCGGGACGACGGCCTCCGTCGCCTAGTCCGAGCCCCGGGTGACGCGCGGCCGCCGCCCGACGGCGGGGCCGCGCGCCCCCGGGCCAGGACGGCCTGCGAGCCGGCGGACCCGTGTGCCCGCACGCGCGAGCGCGTGGCCCCCGAGCGCCTGCAGGAGGTCGAGCGAGCCGCCGAGCAGGTGGCCCGCGGGCCCGGTCCACAGCAGGGCCTCCACGCGCCGGCTCAGCGGAGGGGTTCGCTGGGTGCGCATGCGGAGGCACGGTATCGTGGCGGGCGTGTCAGCAGCCGTCACGACCACCGTCACGGAGCTCGGGGACTCGCGCGTCAGGCTCGAGGTGCAGGTGCCCGCGGGGGAGGTCGAGGGAAGGCTCGAGAGCAAGGCCCGCCAGCTCGGCCGCGACCTGAAGCTGCCCGGCTTTCGCCGCGGGAAGGTGCCGGCGCCGCTCGTGATCCAGCGAGTCGGCCGCGAGGTCGTCCTCGAGGAGGCGGTCCGTGACACCCTCTCGAGCTGGTACTCCGACGCGATCGAGGCCGCGGGGATCGTCCCCGTGGGCGATCCCCAGCTCGACCTCGGCGAGCTCCCCTCGCACGGGCACGCGCTCGAGTTCTCGATCGAGATAGGCGTGCTGCCGAAGGCCGAGCTCGGCGCCTATGAGGGCCTCGAGGTGCCCCGGCGCGAGGCCGAGGTCGGCGAGGATCAGATCGAGGGGGAGATCAACGCCATGCGCGAGCGCCTGGCGAGGCTCGAGACCGCCGAGCGGCCGGCCGCGGAGGGCGACTACGTGGTGATCGACTACGTCGGCTCGCTGCCCGTCGAGGGCGCCGCGGGCGAGGAGGAGCGATCGGAGCCGTTCGCCGGTGGGGAGGGGCGCGATCAGCTCGTCGAGCTCGGGGGCGGCAACCTGATTCCGGGCTTCGAGGCGGGACTGCTCGGGTCGCTCGCCGGGGAGACCCGGACGATCGGCCTGACCTTTCCCGCGGATTACCCCGCCGCCGAGCTCGCCGGACGCGACGCCTCCTTCGAGGTGACAGTCAAGGAGGTCAAGCGCAAGGAGCTGCCGGCGGTCGATGAGGATTTCGCGACCGATGCCGGCTTCGAGGACCTGCAGGAGCTCCGGGAGGACATCCAGGGGCGGCTGCTGGAGGTCGAGGAGGCTCGCGTGCAGGCCGAGTTCCGCCAGGCCGCCCTCGACGCCGCCGTGGCCGCCGCCGAGGTTCCGGTCACGCCGGAGCTGGTGCGGGCGAGGGCCAAGGAGATGTGGGAGCGGATGCTCCACTCCCTCTCCCACCGCGGGATCTCGCGGGAGGCCTATCTCCAGGTGACCGGGCGCGAGGAGCCGGACGTGCTCGCCGAGATGGAGCCCGAAGCCGAGCTCGCGCTGCGCCGGGAGGCCGTGATCACGGCGGTCGTCCTCGCCGAGTCGATCAGCCCGTCCGAGGAGGAGCTCCTGGAGGCGATCGCCCCCACGGCCGAACGGGAGGGGGTCGAGCCGGACACCCTGCTCGCCGACCTGCGCAAGGCCGGGAGGCTCGAGGACGTCCGCGAGGACCTCGCCGCACGTTCGGCGATCGATCTGATCGCCGAGCGCGCCAAGCCGATCCCGATCGCCCAGGCGCAGGCACGGGAGCAGATCTGGACGCCCGGGCAGGAGAAGGTGCAACGCACGGGGGGCGAGCAGGCTCCCGTGGCGCCCGGCCGACTGTGGACGCCGGACCGCTAGCCTTCTCTAGAGGAATCCGGTCGGCGAAGCGAAACAGAGGCGAGGACTATGAGCCCACTTGTCCCAATGGTCGTTGAGCAGACCTCGCGAGGCGAGCGGGCGTTCGACATCTACAGCCGCCTGCTGAACGAGCGGATCATCTTCCTCGGGACGCCCGTCGATGACCAGATCGCGAACCTGATCGTCGCCCAGCTGCTGCACCTCGAGTCCGAGGACCCGGAGAA
>DATFZP010000217.1:0-2142 GCA_035314405.1 Solirubrobacteraceae bacterium
CTCGAGCCCGTACTGCTCCCTGATCCGCTTGACGATCTCGATCGTCTTCTCGCGGGTCGATCCCCCCGCCCCGTAGGTGACCGACACGAACGAGGGCCGCAGGGTCTCGAGCTCCGCGAGCGCCCGGTAGAGGTTGGCCTCTCCGGCCTCCGTTTTGGGGGGGAAGAACTCGAAGGAGAACGTGGGCCCCTCCTCCGTGAGTATCCGATCGATCCGCATCCGCTGATTATGCAGTCCAGCGCTCGGGCTCCCCGGGGACGCGGCGGATCTTGCCGACCGCCTCCAGATGGGTGAGGTAGGAGAGGACCTTCGACAGCAGCCAGTGGGCTTTGTCGGTGCCGAGCGGCTCGCCGTAGACGTGGGGAACCACCTCGAAGGGGGTCAGCGGCTCGCCTTCGACGGCCTCCAGCACGGCGGCCAGGCGCTGCTCGACGAGCCTGCGGTTGCCCTCGATGTGGGCGTGGACGTCGGTGAAGGTGCGCCCGTGCCCGGGCAGGCACAGGCGGGCGCCGAGCCTCTCGACCACGTCGAGGGAGTTGAGGAACTCACCGACGGGGTCCGGTGAGTAGCCGTAGTCGAAGTACAGGGAGATCCGTCCCAGCAGGTGGTCGCCGGAGATCAGCAGGCGGCGCTCGGGCTGGAACAGGCACACGTGGGAGGGGGAGTGCCCGGGGGTCTCGTGGACCGTCCAGTCGCCCACCTCGCTGCCCACCACGACACCGGGGAGCAGGTCGCGGTCGGGCTCGATCGGTCCGGCTATCCCGGTCCCCCGCGCGCTGCGCTCGGCGGCGTACCTGCGCAGCGGCTCTTCCGGTACGCCGCTCTGGCGGGCGATCTCCATGCGGCGGGCGAACACCGCCTCGGGGTCCTCGACCATCCTCGTGAGGTGCTCGTGGTTGGGGTGCATCCACACCTCGCAGCCGGCCCGCTCGACGATCGTGGCTGCCTGCCCGCAGTGGTCGGTGTGGGCGTGGGTGCAGACCACCAGACGGGCGTCCTCGAGGCGAAGTCCGCACATCGCCAGCGCCCGTTCGAGGTTCGCCAGGGAGTCGGGGAGGCACATGCCCGTGTCGAACAGCACGAATCCGTCGCCGGCGGCCACCGCCCAGGCGTTGCAGTGGGGAACGCCGGGCCAGGGCAGGGGAAGGCGCAGGCGATAGACCCCCGGGAGCACTCGCTCCCCTCGGCCGAGCTCGCGCCTGGCGGTCCCATCGACCATGCGGCGGAGACTAGACTACGTCCCTCGGGCATCGTGGAGGAGGGAACATGGACGAGCGGGAGACGGCCGGGGGTACGAGCAGCAAGGTTCAGGAGGTCGCCGCCAACCTGCAGCAGGCGGCGAGCCGGCGCAAGCGAATCTCGGGGAACAAGGCGGAGGCAGTGGCCCGGCGCTACTTCGAGGCGATCGACGCCCGCGACCTCGACACGGCCGTCTCGCTGTGGGCGGACGGGGGCCGGGAGCACGTGCGAGGGCAGGTCGACACGCTGGCGCCCGACGGCGTGAGGGATTTCATCGGGGCGCTGATCGACGCGCTCCCGGACCTCGAGATGGAGGTCGTCTCGACCACGACCGACGGGGACCGGTGCGCCGTGCAATGGCGCCTGACGGGCACCTTCGCCGGTCCGGGGCGCTTCGCGGGGCTGGCCCCGACGGGCAACCCGATCGTGCTCGAAGGCCTCGACCTGCTGACCGTGGACGACGGGCTGATCCAGTCCAACGACGCCTTCACCGACACGACGACCTTCCTGCGCCAGATCGGCATGATGCCGCCGCAGGCCTCACCCGCCGAACGGAGGCTCGCGGGCGTGTTCAACGCCAGGACCCATCTCGTCTCGAGCCTCGTGGCGGGCGCTCCGGGGCTGGTGGCCGAGGGGGTCTGGATGGTGCAGGGCCAGCCCGGCCGCTGCAACGTGTACCTGATCGAGGACGAGGGCGGGGTCACCCTGTTCGACGCGGGGGCTCGCACGATGACCCGCGCGGTGGCCGCTGCGGGGGCGAGGCTCGGAGGCATCCGCAGGGTGGTGCTGGGCCACGGGCACACCGACCACCGGGGCAGCGCCCCGGGCCTCGGGGCGCCCGTCATCTGCCACCCCGACGAGGTGCAGGACGCGGAGGGCAGCGGCGGCTTTCGCTACTGGCCG
>DATFZP010000218.1:0-5677 GCA_035314405.1 Solirubrobacteraceae bacterium
CCGACCGTGGCCGCGCAGCGCTCGCGGGCCTGGGCGAGGCGGCCACGCTGACGGCCTCGGGCGAGGGACGCTTTGCGAGCATCGCCGAGCGCTGGCGCGCGCTCACCGTATCGGCCATCTCCGATCCCGCCGAGGGCCCGGCCGCCGGCGGACCCGTCGCGGTGGGGGGCTTCGCGTTCGCCGCGGACGGCGGCGGGGCTCCCCACTGGCGGGGCTTTCCCCCGGCCTGCATGACGGTGCCCGAGGTGACGATCTCGCGCTGGGGATCCGGCGGGCGCTGCCACGTGCGGATGACGCTTGCCGTGCTCGCCCGCCCCGACGACCTGCCCGACGAGCTCCTCGCAGCCGTTATGCGGCGCGTGGCCGAGCTGCGCACCGCCGCGCTGCCCCTGCTCGACCCGGCCCCCACCGGACGCTTCCTGCTCGCCGGCGGGATGCCCCCCGAGCACTACGAGCACGCCGTGTCCCGCGCCAGCGAGCTGATCGCGGGGGGCGAGCTCGAGAAGATCGTCCTCGCCCGTGAAGTGCAGGTCCACGCCCCCGCGCCCTATGACCCGGCGGCGGTGTTCGGCGTGCTCAGGGAGGAGTTCCCCTCCTGCTTCGTGTTCTGCGTGGGCGACGGCGACGGCGCCCTCGTGGCGGCCAGCCCGGAGCTGTTGGTGCGCAGGGAAGGCCAGCGCGTCAGCACGATCGCACTCGCCGGGTCGACCCGCCGCAGCGCCGACCCGGCCGTCGACGATCACCTCGGAGAGCAACTGCTGCGCGATCGGAGCTACCGCGAGGAGCACGCGATAGTGGCGCGCAGGATCGCCCGCACCCTGCGCCCTCACTCCGTGTGGGTCACCTCCGCACCGGAGCCGGGCCTCGTGAGGATCGCCAACATCCAGCACCTCGCGACCCCCATCCGCGCCCAGCTGACCGCTCCGGTGGAGACGCTCGAGCTCGCCGGGCTGCTGCACCCCACCCCGGCCGTGGGGGGCGAGCCCCTTAGCCGGGCAGCGCCGCTGATCCCGGCGCTCGAGGGGCTCGACCGCGGGTGGTACTCCGGACCCGTCGGCTGGACCGACGCGGAGGGGGACGGGGAATTCTGCGTGGCCCTGCGCTGTGCCCTGCTGCGAGGAGAGATCGCCCGCTGCTATGCCGGGAACGGGATCGTGCGCGAATCCGACCCCGCCCGCGAGCTGGCGGAGACCGAGATCAAGCTGCAGGCGCTCCTTCCGCTGCTCACCGGCTGATCGCCCGCGCCACCTCGTCCCAGACCCGACCGTGCAGGGCGACGTTCTCCGCGCGCCGCGTGCGGACCTCGACGACGCTCGAGTGCTCATCGGCGAGGGCCCGCTCGAGCGCGGACCGCAGGGAGGCGATGTCGCCCGCACGATCGTGGGAGAGCCCGTAGAGCGAACAGGCCTTCGCGAAGTCGAGCCCCGTGGGGGTCGCGATGTGACGGGTGTAGACGTCCTCGTCCTCCTCCTCGCCGGCGCCCGTGATGCGCGCCGCCGTCCCCGCCCTCCCCGCCGGGGCGCGGGCCATGCCGGCCCGGGAGACGGGCAGGAAGTCGAAGATCCCCCCGCCCCCGTTGTCGAGCAGGACGATCGTGAGCTTCAGGCCGAGCCTTCCGGCTGCCAGCAGCCCGCCGATGTCGTGGGCGAGGGCCACGTCGCCGATCAGCAGCACGGCGGGTCCGTCCGCGTGCGCGGCCGCTCCGAAGGCGGCGGACACCGTGCCGTCGATCCCGCTCGCCCCGCGGTTGCAGAGCACCCTTGGAGGGTCCGGCCGAACGGGCCAGAAGCTCTCGATGTCCCGCACGGGCATCGACGATGCGACGAACAGCGTCGCCTCGGCCGGCAGCAGGACCCCGAGCTCGGCCGCCACGGCCGGCTCGGAGAGCTCACCGCCGAGGACGCCGAGGATCGCCTCGGAGGCGCGCTCGTCGGCGCTCAGCCAGCTCGCCAGCCAGTCGGGCTCGCTGCCGGCGGCGGCCGACCCCTCGGCCGCCCGGGCCCACGCCGACAGCGCCTGTGCGGGATCGACGGCGAGGGAGTCGCACAGCACCGCCGCCGGATCCTGCCACGCCCCCTCCGGATCGAGCGCCACCTGGCGGGCTCCGTCGAGGCCGGCCAGCCAGCCGCGCAGCGGCTTGGAGACCGGCAGGTCCCCGACCCTCACCACGACGTCCGGCCGAGCGGCCTCGGCGAAGGCCGCGTCCCGCAGGAGGGCATCGTAGTGGGCGATCGCCGCCTCACCCCGGCGGGCTCCCGACAGCGGATCGGCGAGCAGGGGCCAGCCGGCGCTCGCGGCGAAGTCGGCGGCGGCAGCTCCGAGCGGGGAGGGGCGCTCGTGCCGGCCGGCGACGAGCACGCCGCGGCGCGCTCCCTCCACCAGCTCGCCGAACGAGGACGGCGGAACCGACGCGGCCAGGCGGGGGCGTCGGAGGTATGGCTCGCCGCCCGGTCGTCCGCTCTCGTCCTGTGGCGGCTCCCGCTCGGTGACGAGCGGCTCCCGCAGGGGGAAGTTGAGGTGCACGACGCCGGCCCGGCCCTCGAGAGCGCTCCAGTAGGAACGGCAGGCGAGCGTGCGCATCCACCGCAGCCGCTCGCCGTCCGCATCGTCGAGCTCGACCTCGAAGAACCACTTGGCGGCGCCGCCGAACAGCCCGAGCTGGTCGATCGCCTGCCCGGCGCCGTTCTCCCGCAGCTCAGCCGGCCGGTCGGCCGTGAGCAGCAGCAGCGGGACGCGCGCCTCCCGGGCCTCGATCGCCGCCGGCAGGAGCTCGGAGGCGGCGGTCCCCGACGTGCAGGCCACCGCGACGGGCACGCCCGAGGCCTTCGCCAGGCCGACTGCGAAGAACCCGGCGCAGCGCTCATCGACGTGCGAGAAGCACCGCAGCCGCGGCTCCCGCGCGAGCGACAGCACGAGCGGCGCGCTGCGCGAGCCGGGCGAGGTGCAGGCGGCCCGCATACCGCAGCGGGCGAGCTCGTCGACGAACGCGCCGAGCAGCAGGTAGGTGTCGGTGGTGCAGGCCATAGGATCGAGCTCGTGCCGGAGACAGTCGTCCTGTTGCACGGGTTCAGCGGCACCCGCCGCTCCTGGGACGCCGTCGCGGGGCAGCTGGACCGTGAACGGTACCTGCCGCTCGCGCTCGACCTCCCCGGCCACGGCGCCGCGACGGGGGAGGATCGCCCGATCACCTTCTCCTCGTGCGTGGCGGAGGTGCTGGCGCGCTCACCCGAGCGCTTCGTCCTGTGCGGCTACTCGCTCGGCGGCCGCGTCGCGCTCCACGTCGCGCTCGCGGCGCCCGCGAGGGTCACGCGGCTGGTGCTCGTCTCCACCACCGCGGGGATCGCCGATCCCCGCGAGCGCGCGGCCCGCAGGGCCGCCGACCGGCGGCTCGCGAGGGAGCTGGAGGAGATCTCGATCGAGGAGTTCATCGAGCGCTGGCGCGAGCAGCCGCTGTTCGCGGAGGACCCGGTCGAGGTCGGCGAGCGGGCCGCCGCCGACCAGCGGCTGGGCCGGCCCGGGCGCCTCGCCGCCGCGCTGAGGGGGATCGGCACCGGCGAGATGGAGCCCCTCTGGGAGAGACTACGCGAGCTGACGATGCCGGTGACCGTGACAGCCGGCGAGCGCGACGTGAAGTTCCTCGCCCTCGCACGCCGGATGACCGCGCTGCTGCCCGCGGGTGAGCTGGCCGTCGTCCCCGGGGGCCACCGCCTGCCCTTCGAGAGCCCGGCGGCTCTCGCCGGCGTCCTAGAAGGATCCGATCGCCTCGACGCCGAGCCCGGCGGCGGTCGGTAGCGCGATCTCCCCGCCGACCGCCGGGAGGGGGTCCTCGAGGCCCGCGAACAGCCGCAGCGTCGCGAGGCCGCAGTGCGCGAGCGGACCGCGGGAGGCGAGGGCGCCGGCCGCGTGCACGGCTGCGGCGACCCCGAGCGGGCCGTCGAGGGTCGACGCGAGGTAGACCTCTGCTCCGCAGGCCCGCACGAGGGTCGCGGCTGCGAGCAGGCCGCCGATCCCGCCACACCTGGAGATCTTCAGGCACACGGCATCGGCCACCCCGGCGCCGAGGGCGCCGGCCTCCGCCGCGGTCTCGTCGATCGACACCCTGACGGCGACCCGCTCGCGCACCTCCCGCACGGCTGCGAGGCCGTGGACGGGCTCCTCGACGAGCTCGAGCCCCGCCGGGGAGAGCGCCCCGATCGCCCTCACCGCCTCCTCCACGCTCCAGGCGCCGTTGGCGTCGAGGCGCAGGGCGAGGCCCGGTCCCGCGCCGGCGCGGGCGGCGGCGACCCGGCCGGCGTCATCGCCGACCCCGACCTTGAGCTTCAGACACCCGAAGCCCTCGCCTGCGGCTCGCGCCGCCTGCTCGGCCACGCCGGCTCGGTCGAGCGCCGTGAGGGTGGCGTTGACGGGCACCGCAGCCGCCGGAGCGTCGCTCAGCAGGGCCGCCACAGGCAGCCCACGCCGCCGTCCCGCCCGGTCCCAGAGGGCGAGGTCGATCGCCGCCAGCGCGACGGGGAGGTCGGCCAGGCGGCGGCACGCCTCGAGCAGCTCGGCGCCGCTCATGCCCTCGGCAGCGGCGTCCGAGAAGACCCGCGCATACAGCTGCAGCGCACGCTCGACCCGCTCCAGGGAGATCCCGTCGTAGGGCTCCAGGGGCGCCGCCTCGCCGTAGCCCGTGACGCCCTCGCCGTCGGTGATCGCGACCAGCAGCAGCTCCCTCTCCCGCAGCTCGCCGTATGAGGTCGGCAGCGCCTCGGCCAGCCTCAACGTGCGACGTCGCAGCTCGAGCCTCATGGGCTCACGCCCCCGCTCGCGAGGATGCCGGCGGAGAACAGCAGGCAGAAGACCAGCTGCAGCGCTCCCGTTCGTGCGAGCGCGCGGTTGAGTGACGGACCGTCGGTGCGCGTGCGCACGACCTCGACGACGGACACCGCGAGAGGGATCGCCGCCCACGGCGCCAGCAGCCACGGCCCCATCGAGCCGAGCGCCCACGGCAGCGGCGCGGTCAGGAAGGCGCCGGCGACCATCGCCACGTACAGCCGGCGGGTGCGCCGGCGACCGAGGCGCACGGCCAGCGTCCGCTTCCCCGCCCTGCGGTCGGTCTCCAGGTCGCGCACGTTGTTCACGACGAGGATCGCGCTCGCGAGCAGGCCGACCGGGACCGAGCACACGAACGCCTGCCAGGGAAGCGCCTGCACCTGCACGAAGTAGGAGCCGACGACGGCGACGACCCCGAAGAACAGGAACACGAACACCTCTCCGAGGCCCTCGTACCCGTAGGGCCGGGGACCGCCCGTGTAGAGGACGCCGGCGAGGATCGAGGCGGCCCCCACCGCGATCAGCCCGGGGCCGGCGACGGCCACCAGGTAGGCGCCGCAGAGCACCGCCGCCCCGAACGAGACGTAGGTGGCGAGCAGCACCTGTCTGGGTGGGACGAGCCCCCCGGCTGTCACCCGCACGGGCCCCAGCCTGTCCTCCGTGTCGGCGCCGCGGCGGGCGTCGGAGTAGTCGTTTGACAGGTTCGTGCCGACCTGGATGAAGAGGGCGCCGAGCAGCGCGGCGATGAAGGTCAGGGCGTGGAAGTGCCCGGCCCCGAGCGCCAGCGAGGTGCCCACGAGCACGGGCGCGACCGCCGCGGGCAGCGTCCTTATGCGCGCGGCCATCACCCAGATTCGCACCG